>JAFZVY010000001.1 GCA_017617575.1 Bacteroidaceae bacterium
AAAAATTAAAAATTAAAAATTAAAGCCGTTCGGAACAAACATCCGAACGGCTTTTCGTTGCATTCCTTGCCGAATGGCGTAATTATCAATTATCCATTGTCAATTATCAATTAACTGCAAGTTCTGTTCCGAACGGCTTTAATTATCAATTATCAATTATCAATTTTTAATTATTCCCTCTCTCCCCACACTTCGCGTGCGATGTCCTGTACGAGGGCAATCTTTGCCCATTGCTCGTCCTCGGTCAGCTTGTTGCCAATCTCGCAGGAGGCGAAGCCACACTGGGGTGAGAGGTAGAGTCGCTCCAGTGGGATGTACTGGGATGCCTCACGGATGCGTGAGATGATGGTCTCCTTGTCTTCCAGCTCTGGAGTCTTGGTGGTGATGAGTCCGAGTACCACCTTCTTGTCCTTGCTCACCTTGGCAAGTGCCTCAAAGCTGCCTGAACGCTCATCGTCGTACTCCAGATAGAGGGCATCCACATTCTCTCGGGCGAAGACATAGTCAGCCACGGAGTCGTATGGGCCACTCGTGAAGTAGGTAGAGTGGTAGTTGCCACGACATATATGGGTCGTGACGGTAAGGTCGGACGGACGTCCCTCAAGTGCCTTGTTGTTGACGGTAAGCAACTGCTCCTTTATGGTGTCAAGTGCGAGGCCTACCGCCTTGTAACGTAGCTCGGCAGCATCGCCCACGACGGCTCCCCATGTGCAGTCGTCAAACTGGAGGATGCGTCCTCCTGCGTCGTAGAACTGGCGTATGAAGTCCTGATAGGCGTGTGCCACGTCGTCAATCAACTCTTCGTTGGTTGGATATATGCGGCGTGTGGCAAGGAAATTCTGGGGAATGAGGAACTGTTGGAAGAACTGGGCTGGCGATGGCACGGTGAGCTTGGCACGGATACCTTCTTCCTCAAACTGCCTAAGGAAGCGGAAGTCGTCGATGAACGGATGGTGTGGCTTTGGCGCAATACGTCCGACAAGGAAGGTGTTGTCGAGTGCGGCTGTCTCACCATGGAAAGGTACGCCTCCTCCCTTGCTGTGCCCCACTCCGTCGAATCCCCACATGAAGTCGAGGTGCCAGTAGGCACGGTTGTACTCTCCGTCGCTTATGATGCGCAGCCCTGCTTCCTTCTGTCGCTTGACGAGCTGGCGTATGGCTTCGTGCTTGACGTCCTCCAGTTGCTGTGCGGTGATGCGTCCCTCGGCATATTGTGCCCTTGCCTCCTTGAGGCATGATGGTCGTAGATAGCTTCCTACGTGGTCTGCCCTCTGTGGGGCTGTGATGTTCTGTTTTGTCATATTACTTGTTTTAGAGTTAAATCATTTTTTTTGAAGTTAGAGTGAAGCTCCACGGGGGAGTTATGAAAATTTGTGTCTCCAGTAACAAACGGTTGGGATTTCGGCTGCAAAGGTATGACATTATGCCTTATCTCGCACTTTTATTTGGCAAGATAAGGAAAATATGCTACATTTGTGCCGAGTTGCACACGGAACACAGAATATTATCCTGCACCGATTACCAACACAAGCATTATTTTTGGCTCGATTTGCCATAAAATTCATTCATGACAATTTCTCAAGAAATAAATTTATGATAATTGGCTACACAAGGTGTGTGCAAGAATATTAATGATAATTCGTGGCAAATTAATGGTTATTCGTGCTTTTAACAACATGGTCATTTACGCCAAACAGAAACATGGAAATTAACATATAATAAAAGGATACTGGAAATGATGAATTACGATGAACTTGACGACATAGACCGTCAGATACTAAGGTTACTACAACAGAATGCGCAGATGACGGTGAAGGAACTGGCTCTTGCTGTCAACCTCTCCACCTCGCCTACGTTCGAGCGTCAGAAACGCCTTGAACGTGAGGGATTCATAAAGGGGTACAAGGCAGTGCTTGACCCAAAGCGTATGAATCAAGGAATAATGGTCATCTGCAACATGAGGCTGAAGCGACACTCGCAACTCCTGATGGACGAGTTCATGCAGGCCGTCCAGAACATAGAGGAGATAACGGAGTGCTACAACACAAGTGGCGACTATGATTTTACTCTTAAGATTTTCACTCGTGACATGGAGTCGTACCACGAGTTTATGCGCACGAAACTGGGTAACATTGAGTGCGTCGGTTCTTTCAACAGCGTGTTTGTCATGCGTGAGGTGAAGAATGCACAGGGAATACCTGTGAAATAATGAGGAACTAAGCGAAGCGGTCTCACTGACCACAGGGAAGTAATTAGGAATTGTATGTCAAACGCCGCTTTTGTTTCCCGGAGGTATATCAGCGAACAATCAAACAATTCCTAATTACTCATTTATCTTATTACTTTCCGAATTGCCTTAGAAGTAGAATCGTGGACCGATAAGCAGGGAGATGTGCTTGAAGCCGTAGAACTCATCGTCCTTGAGCTGATAACCCTCAGGCTTTGAGAAACGGTCTGACCTGTAACGAAGCTCTGCGCCTATGCCCACGTAACGACATATCTTGTAGTCACAACCGACACCGACAACTGCGCCAAAGCCGTTTTCGCGGTCGGCATTGTCATGATAGAGAGACCAGCCAATACCTGCAGAAAGCGACCATACCCAACCTAATGTAGTGGTATAGTTATATACATAGGCTGCACCTACGTGGTCAAGGCCCAAATTACCAGATTTATTATTTGTCCAACCATACGCACCAGTAATGCGAAAGCCATGCTGTCCATTCACGCCACCGAACAAATGCTCGTAAGCAATTCCGTCGCCTTCCAAACTTGGGTGAATTGCTTTCTTGGAATCTCCGACATAAACATCGGACGTAATTTTACCCGTCACATAATAAAAGCTGATAGTGTTGTGTGTAGGTTTGAATCGGTACGTTTTTTCTGCGAGTAAATCCGCTGCTGAATACTCAGAACTATTGTCCTGTGCCGATGCACACATAGAAAACAATGCAACAATGGATGTTGCAATAAGGGTTCTTTTCATTTGTTTATGATTTGATAGTTATATAAATTAGAAATTAGTAATGAGCAATTAGTAATAGCAAGCACCACTATGGCTTTCAGAGCCGAATGGCTATTACTAATTACTCATTACTAATTACTCATTAAATAGAAATGTCGTGGAGTATTGCCACGAGGTTGGGGTCAATGTGGCGGTTCTCCTTGATGGCGCGAGAGAATGGGACATATACTATCTCGTCCTTGTCAATTCCGACCATCACGTTGCGGAGTCCCTTGAGGAGTGCCTGAATACTTGCTGCTCCCATACGGCTGGCGATGATACGGTCGTGGGCACTTGGGTGTCCACCGCGCTGGAGGTGTCCGAGGATGGAGATGCGCACGTCAAGTTCTGGGTACTGCTGCTTCACGAAGTCGGCATAGTGCATGGCTCCTCCGTTATTCTCATTGGCAGCTACAAGCACGATACTTGAGTTCTTGGCTTTCTTGAATCCGTTCTGGATGAACGTGGTGAGCTGATCCTCCTCTATGTCCACGCTTGGGATGATGGCTTCCTCGCATCCTGAGGCAATGGCACCATTGAGGCAGAGGAATCCAGCCTCATCGCCCATGACCTCCACGAAGAAGAGACGCTCGTGGCTGGTAGCCGTGTCGCGTATCTTGTCAACAGTCTGCATAATGGTGTTGAGTGCCGTGTCGTAGCCGATGGTTGTGTCTGTGCCACATAGGTTATTGTCAATAGTGGCTGGTATGGCGATGCAAGGGAAGTCAAACTCCTGTGCAAACACACGTGCACCATGGATTGAGCCGTCGCCTCCTATGACGACGAGTGCATCAATCTCCTCACGCTGGATATTCTCGAACGCCTTCTGACGACCGTCAGAAGAGAGGAACTCATTACTTGGTGATGACTTGAGGATTGTTCCGCCCTGCTGAATGATGTTGCTTACATTCTGGGTCTTGAACTCCACGATGTCACCATCTATAAGACCTTTATAGCCGCGATATACAGCCTTCACGCGCAATCCGTTGTAGATTGCCGAACGTGTTACCGCACGGATGGCACTGTTCATGCCCGGTGCGTCATTGCCGGAAGTAACAATTCCGATTGTCTTGATATCTCCCATATACTATTCTATTAGTGTTTGTTTATCGTTTATCGTTGAGCGTTTAGAGTTTAGAGACATTACTCTTGAGCGAACCTGTAATTTTGAATTATGAATTTTGAATTATGAATTCACTGCACGCTTCCATCAACCATTTTGGTGTGGATGTGGCACCGCATATACCTACGGACGTGACGCCATCAAGCCAGCCGAGGTCTATCTCTGATGGGTCGTCCACCATGTGGGAACGTGGATTGACCTTGCAACACTCGTTGAAGAGTACCTTGCCGTTTGAGCTTTTCTTGCCACACACAAAGAGTATGAGGTCATGCTTCTCGGCAAACTGGCGTATGTTTGGCATACGGTTGGCTACCTGACGACAGATGGTGTCAAAGTACTCGAACGTTGCACCTTCCTTCATGTTGGCGGAGATGTAGGACACTATCTCGCGGAAGCCGTCGAGTGACTTGGTGGTCTGTGAATAGAGGCGTATGTTGTGGGCAAAGTCCAGCGTCTTGGCATCCTCAAGATTCTCGATGACCACCGCCTTGCCCTCCGTCTGTCCTACAAGTCCCACGACCTCTGCATGTCCCGTCTTGCCGTAGATGACTATCTGTGCATCTGGATAGGCGGCATAGTCCGTGCGTATGCGCTTCTGGAGGTTAAGCACCACAGGGCACGTGGCATCAATAAGCGATATATTGCGCTCGCGTGCCTTGGAATAGGTCTCTGGTGGTTCGCCATGGGCACGTAGCAACATGGTGGTGTCGTGGAGGGTGGATATATCATCATGCTCCACCGTCACAAGTCCCATATTCTTCAAGCGTTCACATTCCCTGCCGTTGTGCACGATGTCGCCAAGACAGTAGAGCGACTCGCTCTTGGCAAGTTCCTCTTCCGCCTTCTTTATTGCCGTGGTAACACCAAAGCAGAAACCTGAACCGTTGTCTATTTCGATTAGCATAACATTATGCAAGTTGAGTTTTGAGTTTATAAGTTTTTGAGTTTTTATGTTAACGCGGTGTGCAAGAGAAGCGAAAACATCTTTGAGAGCACGAAGTTTATAAATACAGAACTCTCTTTCCCCTCTGAGTCCTCTGTGCCCTCTGTGCTTAAAAAAATAAGCACTCGACTTAACTTCACAACTTTTGAGCTCAACTTTTAACTGTTAATTTTTTAACTGTTAACTCTCCGAGTGTACTCGGAGATGAGCCACTCCTTCTGCTCTGCAATGGTCATGTGTGAGTTGTCGAGCACGAGAGCATCCTCTGCCTGACGGAGAGGAGTAGTCTCACGATGAGTGTCGATGTAGTCACGCTCCTGCACATTCTTGAGGATGGCATCAAAGTCGAGGTCTGCCTCGCCCTTTGCCTTGAGCTCGTCATAGCGACGCTGGGCACGTATCTCAGCAGATGCCGTAACGAATATCTTGAGTTCTGCATCTGGGAACACGGCTGTACCTATGTCACGTCCATCCATCACAATACCCTTCTCCTTGCCCATCAACTGCTGCTGCTGAGTGAGAAGTGCACGCACGAAAGGAAGGGCTGCAATAGGACTAACACGCGAAGACACAGCCATCTGGCGTATCTCCGTTTCTACCTTCACACCATTGAGGTATGTGTCAGGACGTCCTGTCTCTGCATTGAACTTGAAGGTGATGTTTATCTTTCCTGCATCTATGTCTGCCTTCAACTCTGCCTCCTTGATTCCCTCCTCTGGGAAGAGTCCGTTCTGCATTGCGTAGAATGTTACGGCACGGTACATCGCACCTGTATCTACATACACATATCCTATGGTCTTTGCCAAATCCTTTGCCATGGTACTCTTACCACATGAAGAGTAACCGTCGATTGCTATTATTATCTTTTTCATAATTAAAGCCCCCCAGCCCCCAAAGGGGGCGTCCATCCGGAGCATATCTTATATTTTAATAATTAATCAGAAGAAAATTAAGTTACCCCAGCGACCCGAATGGCCGCCCCCTTTGGGGGCCGGGGGGCTTACAATGCTATAGAAGCATTAAGCACGAGCGATGATGCTGCAACGTGGTACTTTCCCCATGCTGCACCTATCTTCACCTTCTTTATATTTATACCAGCACCAAGGCTGAAGCCTGCTCCGTGACTGCCGTCTGCCAACTTCATCTCATTGGCACGGCGGAAATTATATCCCAGGGCTATCCACGAGTTACGCGAAGGAAGTATGTCCACACCCATTATGAGGTGGCGTATGAACTTGTTGGAGTCCCTGTTAGTGATGTCGTCAAACGTGAACGAGAGGCGCAGAGGCGCATTGGACAGACTCTTGCTGAAACCAAAGGTGAGGTTGAAAGGCAAGGACTCATGCGTCTCATACAGTGGGTCAACCTGTCCTCCGAGATTCTGCGCAACGAGTGACACTGACACTCCATTAGCCTCATCACAATAGTTGAGACCGAGGTCAACACCCAGTGCCACGGATGAATAGTCGGCATAGCTCGACGTAAGTACCTTGGCTGACACACCACCCGACCAGTAGTCGCTGAGCATATAGGCAAACGTACCCTGCACGTCAATGTCCTTGGCAGAGAACTCGCCCAGTTCATTGCCCTCGGCATCCGTCTCCGTCATGGAACCATAGCTAAGCACCTGTGCACCTATAGCCCACGAAGCACGTTCGTTAATGGTCTTGGAAAATGCAGTAGCCAGTTTACGGGAGCTACTTATATATGATGTATAGTCGAGTGACAGCATCTTGTCACTCACATTTGACAATAGCGAAGGATTATCAAACACGAGCGTCACATCGTCATCAAGGATACTCACATTCTGTCCACCAAGAGCAGCAGAGTGAGCCGACACGGGTACACTCAAGAACTCATAAGCATCGCTGCCACTCTGTGCAGAAGCACCCAATGACGCACAAAACATCAGTATGTTAAATAATCGAAGTCTCATTTATCTTTTATTTCGGATATCTTCATAATAAGTATCAAGAAGCCTCTTGGCTGCCACGAACGAGGTCATCTTGCCTCCAAGCACGTCAAGCTCGGTGTCCTGAATGAGTGACTTTATCTTTTCACTATAAAAGAAGTCATTCTTGAGATGCTCATTGATACTCTCATACATCCAATACTTTGACTGTTCGTTGCGGCGGTACTGGAAATAGCCATTGACCTTCACCTTATTTATATAGTCGAACACCATCTTCAGCACCTCGTCTATGCCCAGCTCGTAGAATCCGGAGTAGCAACGTACCTCTGGAAGCACACCACTCTCTGGCATAGGGAAGAGATGGAGAGCATTACGGAAATGGCTTGCGGCAAGCTCTGCCTTCTCCACGTTCTCACCATCAGCCTTGTTGATTACTATTCCGTCGGCAATCTCCATGATGCCTCGCTTGATGCCCTGAAGCTCATCGCCAGTACCTGCAAGCTGGATAAGGAGGAAATAGTCAACCATAGAGTGGCAAGCAGTCTCGCTCTGCCCTACTCCCACGGTCTCTACAAATATATGATTATAGCCAGCAGCCTCACATAGGATGATGGTCTCACGCGTCTTGCGTGCCACGCCACCCAGACTACCAGCCGTCGGACTTGGACGAATAAAGGACTTCGGATGAACCGACAGTTTCTCCATTCGTGTCTTGTCGCCAAGAATACTACCCTTTGTCTTTTCAGAGCTTGGGTCGATGGCAAGCACAGCAAGCTTACCACCATAGTTGTCGAGGAGATGCGTGCCAAACGCATCAATGCTCGTACTCTTACCAGCTCCTGGCACACCACTTATACCCACCCTGACGGAGTTGCCAGAGTAAGGGAGACACTTCTCGATGACCTCCTGCGCCAACGCCTGATGTTCAGGTAGCACACTCTCAATCAGCGTTACCGCCTGACTGAGCATAGAGACATCGCCTTTCAAGATTCCTTCCAGATACTCACCAGCCGTATAGAGCTTATGGCGTTTCTTCCTAATCTGTGAAAGATAAGGATTGACGATGGAAGGTTGGGCTACACCAGAATTGACCTTCAATCCGGCATACTCTTCTGAATTCTCTGGGTGTTCCATACGCTTATATTTAATTAAGAGTTAAGAATTAAGATTTATAACAGTCATTTCCTTGCGCCATTATCTGATGAGCGTATATTTCTCCAGAAAAATCTTAAATCTTAACTCTTAATTTTTAATTTACTCAAACTTCACATTGACCACAGCCTTTGGCATCTTTGGGTCGTTAGTGATAAGGAGGATACGAGGCTGTGCCTTTGACATGCCGAGGAATCGACTGTCAACAGCCACCTTCATCTGAGCCTTCTGTCCCGGAGCAATCGTAGTGTTAGGAATGCTCACCGTGATGGCACGGTTGAATGCCTGTATGTTAGTAAGCGTGAGTGGCGCATTACCACGATTGGTTATAGTCACCACGCCTTGCATCTTCGTCTTTATACCCACCTTGCCAAGGAAGTCAGGCTTGATGCCCAACTTACCCACGGCATTGGCAAAGCTGCCGTGGCTATTAAGCACAAGCTCCGTAGTGGAAAGCTTCATGCGAGGTGCCACCTTGCTGTTCTTGTCAAGCTGCACATCGGAGAGCTTGACGGTTGACACCTCGATGTCATTATTCGTTCCCACCTTATCACCTGGGAAACGTGGGACATAGATGGACGTCTGGTTAAGTCCAAGCTCTGGAACGAGGTCACCATGAACAGTCAGCTCTATCACTCCCCTTCTGCCAGCAGGCAGAAGCTTAGGGTTGACATCCATAGTGATGTATGAAGGCAGGTGCATGAGCTGAGGAGAATAGACCTCACGACCAGCATTGTACACCTCAATCTTCACAGTGGCAGAGTCGCCACCATATATGTCTGGAAACTCTATGTTGTTGGTACTTACGCGCACATTGTCGATGACGTAAGGGAACAACTGCTCCACGTCTATATCCTCCACATTGCTGATGCGTCCGCTCATCCTCACCTTCACTGGCTTGTCCGAGCCATTAGTATAGACGTCGATATATCTGTCGTATGTACCGAGCTGCTTAGCATCATACGTTACTTTCACTTCTCCCTTGCCACCCCTCTCGACAGGTGTCTTTGTCCATTCCACCGAAACGCATCCACATCCAGCGTCCACGTTCTTCACCACAAGAGGAGTCTTCTCCTTGTTGGTGAATGAGAACACCGCCGTGACAGGTGTCTTCCACAAAGTTGTACCCTTAGAAATAGCATTATCTGCGAATGAGATTTTCTGGGCATTAACCATGCCTCCTAATCCCAGGAATGAAAATATCAGTATTATAATCTTCTTCATCTCAATATCTTTAACGCATTCTCTTGAGGTATATTGTCCATTATCCGCATAAAATACCCCCTTTTGTCGCACAAAGATATTAAAAATATATTGAAAGCATAACTTCTTACACAAACATTTTAGAAAAACGCTCTTTTCTATCAAAATTTCTTGCATATTTAACACACAATATTTACCTTTGCGCATTATTAGAGAATGTAAAATAGTTTTCAATAGCGATATAACAACAATATATTACAATTGTTTAACGTCTTACAAGATAGTAAAACTAAGATTTTCCTTGTAAATAAAGCATATATAAAATATGAAAAAAACATTAAGAATCGCGATTCTCTTTTTCACGTCAATACTTGTTTCATGTGGAGATGATATAAACAATGGGGGCGACCAACCAACTCCATCGCAGCAAGGTACATACGTGATCAATGTATTCAATGGTAACAAGAATGATCAGGATGCTATTGTCTCATACGACAAGAACACATACACTCTTACTATAGACGACGTAGATTACTACCTCGCCGGAAAGACTGCCGTATGTAAGGGTATCAACATTAACGCAAAGACTTACAAGAAGGATGTAAAGATATATTCACTCATTGGATATAACAACATATACTATCAGGTGGAAGCTATTCGTGATTTCTATGTCAACGGTTCAGAGATTACTTCCATCGACATTCCAGAAGGTGTTTACTCCATTCATGAATACTGTTTCCAGGGATGCAAGAACCTGAGAAAAGTAACTCTCCCAGAAAAGATGCAGCGCTTGGGCGCAAGAAGTTTTGAAGGATGTGAGCAACTTTCAGAAATCACATTCCCAAAGGGCATCAACACAGTTGCTCCTCACGTATTCCAGAGTTGCAAGGCTCTCACAAGCATCGTTCTCCCTTCTGACGTTACAGAGATTGGCGACAGCGCATTCTGCGACTGCAAGGCAATAGAAAGCATCAAAATAGAGGGGCGCATCAACAAGCTCGGCATATCATGCTTTGACCGCTGCGAGAGTCTCAAGGACATAGAACTTCCTAACTCACTTGAGTCAATGGGCGACAACACATTCCGCTTCTGCAAGAGTCTTGAGTCCATGAAGATTCCTAACGGTATAAAGGTTCTCCCTAACAATACATTCGAGGAGTGCGAGGCACTTACTTCTGTATCACTTCCAGCAACCATCGAGGTAATAGGAAGCGAGAGCTTCAAGAGTTGTAAGTCGCTTACGAGCATCGAATTGCCAAGCAACGTCAAGTCTATCAAGCCATACGCATTCAACAAGTGCGAAAGACTTACATCAATCAACTTGCCAAGCGCATTGAAGTGCCTTAGCAAGAGTAGCTTTGCAGAGTGCTCAATGCTTCCATCAATAACATTGCCAGAAGCACTCGACACAATTGGTAACGACTGTTTCCGTGCATGCATAAGTCTCAAGGGCATCTCTATTCCAAAGAACATCCACAAGCTCGAAGCAAACACATTTGCAGGATGCTACAGCCTCGAAAAAATGATTGTGCCAGAAGGCATTGATTCAATCGGAAGTGGATGTTTCGCACTTTGCATCAGACTCAAAGAGATTGAGCTTCCAAGCACACTTAAGTTTGTTGGTTCATCTGCATTCGACGTTCTTAGCTCTATTAAGAAGTTTGTCTGCAAGGCAACTGAAGTTCCAGAAAGTTCTATGGAGTTAGGTCCTGTCACAGACGATGGTAACCAGCAGTTCTACACAGTCTTTGGTCTTGCAGAACGTCAGGACATGAAACTTGTTTTCACTGAAGATACTAAAACTCATTTTGAAGATGCCACACTCTACGTCCCAGCAGAGTCAATAGACTTATACAAGTCACATCTCATCTGGAACATTTGGTCAAGACCAGACGATAACGGCAACGAAGTAGGTATACAAGCTATTCAGTAATCGCATAACAAAGACAATATATAAAGGTCGGTTCATTATCTGAGCCGACCTTTTTTGTGTCCTTACGCCATTGGAAAGATGAAGCGTCAATCCACTTTGGCGTTAGTGCCATACTGCGCTTCCTCTTTGCAGCATGACAATAGCCTTGCAAATAGTTCCTTCCCTACCCTATGGCAGGATTTTTCACACTTATTACCTATTTAGTCGTCCCTTAAGAAGACTACAATCGTTTGTTATATAACAAAATACATTATAAAATACTTTGATAAATCTGCAAGTTTTTGTACCTTTGTGGTAATAAACTTGCAGATTTTTATGTATAATCGTCATCAAAAAGCACC
>JAFZVY010000058.1 GCA_017617575.1 Bacteroidaceae bacterium
AATCAGATTCAGATTTTCATTTTCCATAACAATTCCATTTTTAAACAAATATTAGATTAACACCATATATTAGTTTTAACACAAAACGTGGAGCCAGCACTTTTGCTCGTTCCACATCCATAGGCCTTCGCATTGCCCGACAAGTCGAAACGAGCAACGCTGAAAGCCCCACGTGAAATGTATATATAAACACCAATTACCCATGCGCTATAAAACGTATGAGCAAACTATGGTGTATAATACACCCAAGGGGCGTTCCCGTTGCTTTGTTTTTGACTTGTCTTTGAAGTTGCGAAGTTCATGGATGTCAAAACCAAAGCGTAAGTAACGCCTTTTTATGTATATGTCTGTTTCCCCACCCACACCCAGAGGGCTTTCAGCGAGGAAACTGATGCAAAGTAAAGAATTATTTTTCAAATTGACAAACAAAAACAATTGAAATCATAGGAAAAACATTTATGACATTACGCAAGACATAGAGAAAAAGAAGATGTAACGATTGATTCAACAAAAGAGGTAATTATTTTTTTATACTCGCAAAAAGTTATATCTTTGCATCGGCAAGGATGAACCTTGACTGATATGAATACAAAATAACGATTATGAAGATTCACTTCGTCATAGAATATATAACTAATTGGGGAGAGGAACTGCGTTTGCAACTGTCGCAGATGTCTGCCGATGGAAAGGGTACGCCTGTCAAGGAGTGCCAGATGGAGACGTTTGACGGTAGGATATGGGAATGTGAAATTGCACTCTCCACGGCTAATACCATAGGCATAGAATACAAGTACGCCATGTACAGGAACGGTCGTCTCGTCTGGACGGAATGGGACGTGGCTCCTCACAAGGTGAGCATAAATAGCAATTACGACAATTACACCATAAATGACTACTGGAGGCCAATACCAGAGGACCTTCCGCTCTTCTCGTCCGCATATACGGAATGTATTGGCAAGCATGACGAAAAGCAGGAGGCGAAGAAGCTTTTCCGCGAAGCTCTCCAGTTGCGTGTGGTCGAGCCTCGTCTGAGACAAGGCGAGCATCTTGCCGTATGTGGCAACGTACCCCAGTTGGGAGGATGGAACATACCACAGAGGATGAGTTGCGTGGAGCTTCAGGAATGGAGGATTGACATAGACGCTTCTATCCTGTATAACCAGTTGGAGTACAAGTATGTGATTGTGGATGACAAGAACAACATACTCCATTGGGAGGAAGGTCCTAACAGAAAGATACGTAGCACGAAGCTTACGGACAGGCAGATGTGGATTAAGACTGACCGCCAACCTGTGTTCGACCTACCACGATGGAAGGCGGCTGGAATAGTCATTCCTGTCTTCTCGCTCAGGTCGAAGAAGAGCTACGGAATAGGCGACTTCGGCGACCTCAAGATGCTTATCGGTTGGGCTTCATCCGTCAAGATGCACGTGATACAGATTCTGCCTATCAACGACACGACGATGACGGGTAAGTGGACGGATTCATATCCTTACAACGCTATAAGCACGTACGCTCTCCACCCTATCTACTGCAACCTCAACGCCTTGCCACGCCTTGCGGACAAGGTGAAGATGGAGAAGTTCATGATGAAGCAGGAGAAGCTCAACAACCTTGCCCAGATAGACTACGAAAAGGCTTTTGCACTCAAGATGGAGTACCTCCGACTCATATACAAGCAGGAGGGCAAGGCGGTACTTAAATCCGAGGCTTTCAAGCAATATTATGCGGACAACGAGGACTGGCTCATCCCTTATTCTGCCTTCTGCTATCTGCGTGACACGTTTGGCACGGCAGAGTTTGGCAAGTGGCCTAAGCATAGCAAATACAACAAGAAAGATATATGTAAGTTGTGCGCTCCTACAAGTGAGGCGTACGACGAATGTGCCCTACACATGTACATCCAGTACATACTCCACGTTCAGCTTACGGAAGTGAGGAACGAGGCACGTGCGAGGGGCATAATCATAAAGGGCGACATACCTATCGGTATAAGTCGCAATAGCGTGGAGGCATGGGCTGACCCACACCTCTTCAACCTTGACAGCCAGGCTGGCGCTCCACCTGATGACTTCTCCGTGAACGGTCAGAACTGGGGATTCCCTACGTACAACTGGGACGAGATGGCAAAGGACGGCTACGGCTGGTGGCTACGCAGGTTCAAGAAAATGTCGGAATACTTTGATGCCTACCGCATCGACCATGTGCTGGGCTTCTTCCGCATCTGGGAGATTCCTATGCATAGCGTCCACGGTCTTCTCGGCCACTTCTCCCCTGCCCTCCCTATGAGCGCAACGGAGATAGAGGGCTACGGCATCAAGTTCCGTCAAGACCTGATGACACGTCCATTTATCACGGACGAGTCGTTAAGCGACATCTTCGGCTACAGGAAGGAACTTGTGACAATGGTTTACCTCGACTCACGCCCAGACGGAAGGTACGACCTCAAGGAAGAGTACAACACCCAGAGGAAGATAGAGGCTGCCTTCAAGGACAAGACGGACGAAGAGAGCATCACCATAAGGGACGGACTATACTCCCTTGCAAGTTGCGTGCTCTTTGTTCCTGACAACAGATACCAAGGACTTTACCATCCACGCATATCTGCCCAGAACGACTATATGTACAAGGCTCTGCCTAAGCATGAGCAGGAAGCTTTTGACAAGTTGTACAACAACTACTTCTTCAAGCGTCATAATGACTTCTGGTATAATGAAGCCATGGAGAAGTTGCCTGCACTCACTCAGTCAACACGAATGCTCACCTGTGCCGAAGACCTCGGCATGGTGCCAGACTGCGTGCCATGGGTGATGAACAACCTGCGCATCCTCAGCCTTGAGATACAGACGATGCCAAAGGCGATGGGCTTGGAGTTCGGATTGCTTCACGACAACCCATACCGTTCCGTGGCAACAATATCCACACACGACATGTCGCCTCTCCGCCTATGGTGGAAGGAGGACAGGGAACGTGCACAAAGGTTCTACAACAACGCCCTGCAGAAGGACGGTCCTGCGCCAAAGGATGCTCCGGGATGGCTGTGCGAGGACATCGTGGTTCGCCACCTCTTCTCGCCATCAGCCTTGTGTCTCCTCTCTTATCAGGACTGGATTGCCATGGACGACAACCTTCGCCACGACAAGCCAGAGGAGGAGCGCATCAACATTCCTGCCAACCCACGCCACTACTGGCGATACAGGATGCACCTCAACATAGAGCAGTTGCAAGAAGCAAAGGATTTCAACAATAAGGTAAGGGCACTCATAGAGAATTCAGGAAGGGGCTAAACAAGATGAGCGAAGCAAAGCCAAAGAGGAGCAAATGGAAATTCATGGTGACATTCGGAGTCACCATGGTTCTGCTTGCAATAATAAGACATACATTAGCCATAGACACCACAAGGCACAAGGAGGGAGACAGCGACAACCTTCTTGCAGATGAGGTGTATGTGGGAGACGGAGAGACAACAACCTTCGACGACGAGCTGAACCCACTTGACACCATAGGGCTGACGCCAGAGGAAGCAAGCAGGCTCGGGAATGACGTCATGGAGACATCATACAGTCCTGACGACCCACGCCATCGTCCTCACGCCATAAAGGGAGTGTGGAGCTTCGACAAGTGTTTCCACGACCTGAACGACGTACAGCTTGCCTCGGCACAGGCTAACGGAATCCAACCCGTAAAGGACAAGGAGGAGGCCTTGAAATATGTCAAGCAGCATAAGTTGGTGGACATAAGCCACTCACCTTATTACATGGTGGACGAATTGACCCATTCCATGCCTTACCTCGTGCCAAAGGCGCAACACCTCGTCAACACCATCTGCCTCAACTTCATCGACTCCCTACAGATGAAGGGCATAATGCCACACCTGCCAATCATCACATCCGTGATGAGGACAACGGACGACGTGAAGAAGCTGCAGAAGGGCAACGGCAACGCCACGACCAACTCGTGCCATTGCTACGGCACGACGGTTGACATTTCCTACAACAGGTTCATGCCGATATCAGGCACACACGTACCTACGGCACAACTCACACGCTGGAACTACAACATGAAGCAGATTCTGAGCGAGGTGCTATTTGACCTTAGGGAACAGCAGAAGTGCTACGTGAAATATGAAGTAAAGCAAGGATGCTACCACTTGACGGTAAGATAAACAAAATGAACGAATATCTACATTTCCTGCCAAAGGAAACAGACAACATACCATCGCCAGAGAAGTTTACTTTTCCTTTCTGCTACGAGCCACACCCTCTATGCGTGGAAGCCGTAAGGCAGATAAAGGACGACATAAGGCAACGATTCACATCACTCCAGACATCAGGCAAAATGTTTGGAGTGCTTGTTGTACAGACACCCCACGGCAGGGGCTTCTTGTGCGCATTCTCAGGCATACTCGAAGGTAGCTACCACCATAGCGGTTTCGTGCCACCCGTACTCGACATACTCCAACCTGACGGATATTTCAGGAAGGAGGAGAAGGTCATTTCCGACATCAACACACGTATTGCAAATCTTGACGAGGATAAGGACAAGGAAGAGACAGAACGCCTGAAGACAGAACGCAAGCAGAAGTCGCTTGCCCTACAGACATGGCTCTTCCTCAACTACGAGATGCTTAACATCAAGGGTGAGAAGAAGCATCTCCTGGATATCTTCAAGGACTACAAAGCACCTCTGACTGTGGAGCAATACAAGCAAAAGGCAAAGCCGACGATAGGCATTCCCCCGGCTGGTTCAGGCGAGTGTTGTGCACCCAAGATGCTACAGATGGCTTTCAAGGAAGGTTGGAAACCCCTCTGCATGGCTGAGTTCTGGATGGGAGCATCGCCAAAGGACGAGTTAAGGACAGAAGGACACTACTACCCTTCGTGCAACAGCAAGTGCAAGCCTATCCTCAGCCACATGCTCATAGGACTCGACATAGAGGAGAATCCTATGATTGCCCGCAACCGCAAGGTGGCAAAGGAGATGAAGGTGCTCTACAAGGACGAGGACATAGCCATAATAAGCAAGCCATCGGGCATGCTCAGCGTACCCGGCAAGGAGGAAGACCTCCCATCCGTCGAATGTGCCTGCAAGGAGCTGTTTCCCGAAGCCACAGGACCTGTCATAGTACATCGCCTCGACATGGACACGTCGGGCATAATGGTCATAGCCCTCAACGAGGAGGCACACAAGAACCTACAGGAGCAGTTCACGAAGCATACCACACGCAAAAAGTACGTGGCAATAATAGAGGACAAGGAATCGGTAAGAAACCTTCCAAAGGAAGGTGAGATTTCCCTTCCGCTATGCAAGAACCCATTTGACCGTCCACGTCAGATGGTGAGCTATGAGCATGGAAAGAAAGCGCATACCATATATAAGATAGGAGAAAAGACGGACAAGGGCATAAGGGTGGAGTTATGGCCTCTGACGGGTCGCACACATCAGTTAAGGGTACATTGTGCCCACCATGAGGGATTAGGCGCTCCAATAGTTGGTGACAACCTATACGGCTCTACTTCCGACCGCCTCTACCTCCATGCAGAGGAACTCACATTCTGCCATCCAAGGACAGGAGAGCAGATGACGTTTCATGATATAAGATTTTAAGTTATTCTTGAGTTTTTAAGTTTGTAGGTTCTTAAGTTTTTTAGTTTTCACGGAATATGTAGCCGCAAGAACATAAAAACTCAAGAACCTACAAACTTAAGAACTAAAAAACAAAAAAGAGACCAGCGAAATGCTGATCTCTTTTTGGAGGTGCCTACCCGATTCGAACGGGTGTAAACGGTTTTGCAGACCGGTGACTAAGCCACTCATCCAAGGCACCATTTGATGTTTGCAAGTGAGTTTGTTTCTCGTTTGCGGGTGCAAAGGTAGATATATTTTTTTTACCAGCAAAGGTTTTCACGATTTTTTTTCAGAAAAAACGTTTTTTCCTGCATTTTCCTTGCAAAAAAGGGGATTCAAGCATATTTTTGCAAGGAAAACAGGCGCATTTACGCCTTTTTGCGAAGAATAAACATGATTGAACATAAGGTCAAAGAATATATAAAGGAACATTCCATGCTCAAGGATGGCGACAAGGTGATCGTGACCCTTAGCGGAGGAGCAGACTCGGTTACGCTTCTGCTCGTTCTTCATGCGCTCGGATATGAGTGCCATGCCGCCCATTGCAATTTCCACCTACGTGGGGAGGAGAGCATGAGGGACGAAATGTTTGCCACATCATTATGCAAGGAGCTTGGTGTTCCGTTCCACAAGACAGACTTCGACACGGAGGCCTACTCCAAGGAGAAGGGCATAAGCATCGAGATGGGTGCAAGGGAACTGCGCTACGACTATTTTCGCAAGCTCAAGGACGAGGTAGGCACAAACGCCATAGCCGTAGGACATCATAGGGACGACAATATCGAGACGCTATTCCTCAACCTCGTAAGGGGAACGGGCATCCAAGGGCTTTGCGGCATCCAACCTGTGAATGGCGACATCATACGCCCTCTCCTTTGCATAAGCCGAGAGGACATACTCCAGTACCTCGACGGCAAGGGACAGTCGTACGTGACGGACAGCACGAACCTTGAGGACGTATATAGCCGAAACAAGATAAGGCTCAACATCCTTCCAGAGCTTCAGCAGATAAACCAAGGAGCGATGGAGAACATCAAGGCGACCATCAACAACCTCAACGAGGTAAGGAAGATTTACGAGGCGACAATCAAGGCTGATATTGAGCGATGCAAGGCTACGAAAGCTGACACGTACATCATTAAGGAACTGCTCAGTTGCCTCTCCCCTACTTCCGTACTCCACGAAATCATTTATCCGCTTGGCTTCAACAAGAGTCAGGAGGACGACATACTTAATGCAGCAAGGCAGGACGAGACGGGTAAGATGTTCTATTCTGCCAGCCATATCATAACGATTGACCGCGGCAAAATCGTCATCTCTCCAAAGGGCGAAAGCGAAACTTTCCCTGTAAGCCTCGACGACTTCAAGCTGATTGAGCGCAAGCTCATGCGTAAGGAGGATTGTGGAATCATCAAGGACAAATCATACGCCTATATTGATGCCGACAAGGTGAAAGGCGAGCTTATCGTCCGTCGATGCAAGACGGGCGACTCTTTCGTACCATTCGGCATGAAGGGACGCAAGCTCTTGAGCGACTACATGACCGACTGCAAGTTCAACCGCCTCCAGAAGATGAGCCAACTCGTCCTCTGCGACTCCGATGGCGAGATTGTTTGGGTAATCGGCGAAAGGGCTTCGGACAAATACAGGATTGACGACAACACGAGGAATGTGATACAACTCCATTCTACCAAGCCATAGAGTAGTTATTGCTTCTTAGAGGGAAAAGCTATGGGCGAAATCTTAATCTTAAAGCGCACCCACCAATAAAAGGCATTTACCCCGACCCCAAGTATGCTTTTTGCTTTTTTATAGGAAAAATGACTTGCAGAAAATATATTTTTCGTAAATTTGCAACGAATATGAAAAAAGAAACATCATCACCAGTATATCAGCACGAGATAATTGAGTTTGTCACAGTTGCTGTTCAGTACTGCGCCTTCCTGGAACAAGCAGAAAACAAGGGACGTGAGGAGTTTGTAGATACAATCCTTAAAGTCCTCCCATTGTTGTATCTGAAGGGCGCTCTTCTTCCTAAGTACGAGCAATTCTCCGACGAGGAGCCAGAGGACTTCGTGACAGAAGAGAACTATAACATAATAAGAAACAACATAGCATACATCCTTGGAGACAAAGACGACTATCTCGACGTCTTCATGGAGGACATGAAATACAGCGAGACGCCTATCCTTACAACCATAAGCGAGAACCTTGCAGACATCTACCAAGACCTCAAGAACTTCGCCTGTGCTTTCAAGGACGGAAACGAGGACAGCATGATGAATGCGATAGCTGTATGCAAAGATAATTTCATAAACTATTGGGGACAGAAGCTGACGAACGTAATGCGCGCTTTGCATGACGTCCGCTACTCGTCACATGACGACGACCTTGAATTTGATGACTAAAGACGAATCCTTTTCAAAAAAAATGGTAACAATTCTCGACAAATTCGATAAGAAAGAAATACAGAAACTGCCTCGCGCCCTATTCGGGGGTAAGATTGTAACTGTTATTTCAGAGGCAGAAGCAGAGAAAGCCGTCAACTTCCTAATGACGCAACCTATTCTTGGCTTTGACACCGAGACTCGCCCTTGCTTCAAGAAGGGGCACATGAACCTCGTGGCTCTGCTTCAGGTATCGACTCACGATATATGCTTCCTATTCCGCCTCAACCGAATAGGACTGCCAGACTGTCTCAAGCGCCTGCTTGAAGACTGCTCCATAGCCAAGGTAGGCCTCTCGCTTCAGGACGACCTACGAATGCTACGCCACAGGTCCGAGTTCACTCCGGGCACATTCATCGAGCTTCAGAAGGAAGTGAGGGACATAGGCATAGAGGACATGAGCCTCCAGAAGATTTTCGCCAACATCTTTGGCGAGAAGATAGCAAAGAACCAGCAGCTCTCCAACTGGGAAGCAGAGAACCTCACAGAGGCTCAGCAGCTATATGCAGCCACGGACGCATGGGCTTGCATACTCATACACGAGGAGGTAAAGCGACTCAAAGCCACGGGCGACTACAGGCTCACAAAGATTCCTGTACCAGAGGTGGCAGCAGCAAGCAATTCATAATTCGCAACGAATTTTCCAGCAATAACAAGACCCTTTCGTTAGTCACCCTCCCCATCGAGGCGGAGGACTGGGGAGAGGGTCTTCTTTTTTTTATTTTAACGTATGAAACAAATATATTTAAAGAGAGGAAAAGACGAATCACTCCGCAGATTCCACCCATGGATATTCAGCGGAGCAATACACCACATGTCTGAACAGCCAGAAGAAGGCGAGACAGTAGAGGTATTCACTTCCGAAAACGAATATATCGCAACAGGACACTTCCAGATAGGAAGCATCATGGTGCGCGTCCTCTCATTTGAGAACGAGACGATAGACCAGAAGTTCTACGAGCATCGCCTTGCCGTGGCACTCGACGTGCGCAAGTGCATAGGGGTGGCAGGACGTGAGGACAACACAACCTACCGCCTTGTTCATGGAGAGGGTGACAACCTTCCGGGACTCGTAATCGACGTATATGGCAAGACAGCCGTGATGCAGGCTCACTCCGTGGGTATGCACATGGACAGAATGACCATAGCCGAAGCCCTCAAGAACGTGATGAAGGACGAACTCGACAACATATACTACAAGTCGGAGACTACCCTTCCGTTCAAGGCAGACCTCAATCAGGAGAACGGATTCATCCTTGGCGGTTGCTCAGACGACATAGCTATAGAGAACGGCTTGAAATTCCACGTTGACTGGCTCAGGGGACAGAAGACAGGTTTCTTCGTTGACCAGCGCAACAACCGCAGCCTCCTTGAGCACTACTCAAAGGGCAGGAAGGTGCTCAACATGTTCTGCTACACAGGCGGATTCTCATTCTACGCCATGCGTGGAGGCGCAGAGCTCGTACACTCCGTTGACTCTTCACAGAAGGCAATCGACCTTACAAATGCCAACGTAGAGCTTAACTTCCCTGGCGATGCACGCCACAAGGCATTTGCTGAGGACGCATTCAAATTCCTCGACCAGATGGAGACGCCTTACGACCTCATCATCCTCGACCCTCCTGCATTTGCCAAGCACAAGGACGCCCTACGAAATGCACTCAAGGGTTACACACGTCTTAACAAGAAAGCATTTGAGAAAATCACACCGGGAGGAATAGTATTTACGTTCAGCTGTTCACAGGCAGTTGACAAGGACCACTTCCGTACTGCAGTTTTCTCAGCTGCCGCAGCCGCAGGACGAAAAGTCAGAATTCTTCATCAATTACACCAACCAGCCGACCACCCTATAAATATTTACCATCCAGAGGGTGAGTACCTAAAAGGACTGGTTTTATATGTTGAATAAATACATATTTACATATTACATACACAATATGCGCGCCGAAATGTTAAAATCTATTAACGGCGCGCATTTTTTATGCAAAAAGACTTGCACAATACGTGAAAACCCCGTACATTTGCAACGTGTTTTTCATGGTATTAGATTTATTTTAAGGTTAGTAAAGATTGCTTGTCGCGATGATAAGCAATTTTTTTTACGCTTTGCCAAGTTTCTTGGCAAAGCGTAATTTGTTTAAACACATTCCCACCCCTCAAAACATAGGATATTTCTTCGTCATTTGCGAAGAAAAGCCTATCTTTGCAAGACATTAAGAGCAATCGAAAAAAAATACGAAACCATAAAATGACACCAGACATCAATTTAAGTAAAAATATCATCCTCGTAGATGCATCTTACATAGACAAAGTGGCTTTTGACCTCACGGTCAACTTTGAGCGTATGCTCATGCGCCAGATACCAAAGGCAGACCTTGCCCATTGGCTCGACTGCGTGGCACTCGACGGAGGCATCACACCCGGAGAAAATGACATACAGGTAATCTTCATCCACGATAAGGGCTCAAAGGCTCTTGAGAACTATTCCCCAGCCACATTCGAGACAGAGATACACGGAAAGGCTTTCAAGGACAACCTTGGAGAGTTCTCCATGCTTGCCTACCCCGTGGAAAAGAACATCACGACCAAGGACTTCTTCTTCCTTGACACGCTCACGGTTCTTCTCGATAGCGACAAGGTGGAGAACATAATGGTCATCCCAGATACCGAGGAATACGGTCGTGCCGTATGCAACGAGATACAGAAGAACAAGGACAAGAATAAGAACGTCGTCCTCTTTGGCATGGAGCCTCAGATGGGAACAGGATTCAGCCAGCAGATATTAGGCTACTCCATCATGAGCGCACTCGGAATAAGGGGAGATGAGTTAAGATAAGTTTTTAGGTTCGTAAGTTTGTAAGTTTTTTAGTTCTCGTGGAAGAGGAAATAAAAGCATTAGGTTTTTCCATCCGCTATAACTAAAAAACTTACAAACTAAAGAACTTACAAACCCAAAAACTCACAAACTTAAAAACTCAAGAACTCACAAACTTAAAAACACAAAACAACACGAAATGGAAACATTCATACGCATCACGGAACAGATTAGCAATATCGTGTGGGGATGGCCGATGATTATACTTCTTCTTGGCACACACATCTTCCTCACAATACGCCTCAAGTTCCCACAGAGAAAACTATTCACGGCAATAAGACTGTCCGTAACCAAGGACAAAGGCTCTGAGGGCGACGTAAGCCAGTTTGCTGCACTCGCCACTTCGCTTGCAGCCACGATAGGAACAGGAAACATCATTGGAGTGGCAACAGCCGTAAGTCTTGGAGGTCCAGGTGCCGTACTATGGTGCTGGCTAACGGGCGTATTCGGTATTGCCACGAAATACAGCGAAGGACTCTTGGCTGTAAAATATCGTGAGACGACATCCGACGGCAAGATGATAGGCGGACCTATGAACGCACTCGAAAGAGGACTTGGAATGAAGTGGCTCGGAACGCTCTTCTGCATCTTCACAGCCATAGCCGCCTTCGGAATAGGCAATACCGTTCAGGCAAACGCCATAAGCGAGAACATGAGCATCGTATGCCTCGACTACTTCAACCCAGAGAACACGAAGATGTTCTGCGGTTTCTTCCTTGCCGCCGTAGTGGGATTCGTCATAATAGGAGGAGTAAAGAACATAGCCAACTGGTGTACGGCTCTCGTACCGCTCATGGCTCTCCTATACGTGCTTGGATGCGTTTATATCCTTTGCATAAACCATAGCTACATCGGACAGGCTATAAGCCTCATCTTCCACGAAGCCTTCTCACTCAAGGCTGTAGGCGGTGGAACGGCAGGTACTGTCGTGATGATAGCCGCAAGATACGGTATTGCACGAGGACTCTTCTCCAACGAGTCAGGCATGGGTTCAGCCCCTATAGTTGCAGCAGCAGCCAAGACGCGCAACCCAGTACGCCAAGCCCTCGTGTCAAGTACAGGAACATTCTGGGACACCGTGGTAATATGTGCCGTAACAGGACTTGTGGTAACGACAAGCATCATCGCCTATCCGGACATAAGCCGCGAAGACGGAGGAATGCTCACACGCAACGCATTTGCCACAATACCATACGTCGGTACGCCAATCCTGACGTTCGGCATCATAACATTCTCATTCAGCACCATCCTCGGATGGAGCTATTATGGCGAAAGAGCCATGGAATACCTCTACGGCAAGCGTTCAATAGTATTCTACAGGGTGGTATTCATCCTCCTCGTGTATGCAGGTTCGACCATGAGCCTCACACTCGTATGGAACTTGGCAGACATAATGAATGCCTTCATGGCAATACCAAACCTCATATCTCTCATCCTCCTTTCAGGCGTAGTTGCCAAGGACACCCAGCATTTCCTATGGGACGGCAACTTGGATGAGAACAGCCTATAGCACACTGTAGGGAGAGATTGTTTTCAAAACATTCTTCACAAGCAAAAAGAAAAACTTAAACAGCAATATATATGATTCAAGACCTTTGCGTGATAATGCTTACGGCAGGCATCACAAGCTTGCTCTTCAAGTTATTCAAGCAGCCTGTGGTGTTGGGATACATCGTGGCAGGTATGCTGGTTGGACCTCACATGCTCGGAGAGGCATGGATTTCCAACACCGAGAGTGTGGACACATGGGGCAATATCGGCGTGCTCTTCCTACTCTTCGCCCTTGGTCTTGAATTTAGCGTCAAGAAACTTATTCAGGTAGGTAGTACCGCCGTAATAGGAGCTTGCGTCATAGTAACGGGAATGATGACCTTGGGCTTCCTTGCAGGAATACTCATGGGATGGGACAAGATAAGCTCCCTATTCCTCGGAGGTATGCTTTGCATGTCAAGTACCACGATTGTGTTCAAGGCTATTGACGACGCAGGATTGCGAAACCACAAGTTTGCAAAGGTGTGCTTTGGCATACTCGTTGTGGAAGACCTCTTTGCCGTGGTACTCATGGTACTCCTATCTTCCATCGGCCTCAAGAACCAGTTTGAGGGACAGGAGATGCTGCTACAGATTAGCAAACTCGTGTTCTACCTACTCGTATGGTTCATAACAGGTATATACATCCTGCCTTCATTCCTTCGCCACTTCAAGCCATTACTAAATGACGAGACACTTACCATCCTATCCATAGGCATGTGCCTTGGCATGGTACTCTTTGCCGTAGCCGCCGGATTTAGCGCGGCACTCGGAGCATTCGTAATGGGCTCAATACTTGCCGAGACGGTAGAGGCAGAACGTATAGAGCATCTCGTGGCACCAGTAAAGAACATCTTTGGAAGTATCTTCTTCGTATCCGTAGGTATGATGATTGACCCTGCCCTGCTTTTGGAATACAGGATGCCTATAACCATCATTTCCGCCATCGTGATATGCGGACAGATTGTATTCGGTAGTTGTGGCACACTCCTTTCAGGGCAGTCGCTCAGAGTGTCCCTACAGACGGGATTCTCGCTCGTACAGATAGGTGAGTTTGCATTCATCATAGCCGCACTCGGACAAGAGTTGAATGTGACAGACCCAAGCCTCTACCCTATCGTGGTAGCCGTATCTGTACTCACCACCTTCCTCACACCTTACATCATGAACTTGGCTTATCCTACGCTTGATTTCTTCAACAAGCATCTCAGCAACGATGCCAAGCGTCATCTTGAGGCGCGCCAGTCAAAGCACCAGAAGAAGGCCGTGTCTGAGCACGTGGTAAGGTTTGTCAATTTAATATGGAGCAAGCTCACACGCCTTGCCATAGTCAGGAAGGTTGCCGAACACTTTACGGAGAACCTTTTTGCACGTGAGAACCTTGCAGAGGCACGTAGGGCTATTAAGAGCATGGACAAGGAGACACTCCTGTCCATGGATATCCACATATCAGAATTTGACGTTCCAGAGACATCTTCCTTCTGCGGTAAACGCCTTAGGGAACTTAATATCCGCCAACAGGCTGGAGTGAACGTGGTAAGTATCGTGAGAGGAAACATCAACATCCTTATCCCTGGAGGAGAGAGGCACGTATATCCTCACGACCGACTTGTGGTGGCTGGTAACGACCAAGACATGGACAGGTTCTCCAAGCTCATAGAGAGTAGCGTAATGCCACAGAACAAGACGAACGCCTCCATCTCGCTTGAGAACATCTTCATCCACGAAGGTTCGCCACTCATAGGCAAGAGCATCATGGAATCAGGCATACGCGAACAGGCATCTTGTATCGTCATGGGTATCATACGTCCTAACCAAGGCGCATTCATGAACCCAGACCCAGCCATGACATTCCAAGCAGAGGACTATGCCATCGTGGCAGGAGCAAAATCAAAGATAGAACTATTCAAGGAACAGCATAACAGATAAATCATGTCCACTACCGTCTACACCATAGGATTGGGACATAAGTCCGTGTCGGAGATTATCAACCATCTCCGTTCCCATGGTGTGAACTGCGTTGTAGATATCAGGACAATTTTCATACACAAAAACGAGACGCTAAAAGATGCGTTTCACGATGCAGGTATCACACTCCTATCATTCTTCCAAGAGTTCGGGTTCATACCTGCCAAGGCACAGAACATGCATGGAGAGCTTGTATATACGAAAGTGGTAAAACTTGACTCCTTCATTCATGGAATGGAAAGGCTAAAGGTGGGCTTAGAAAAGGGTTATATCATAGCTATTATGGACTCGGACACCGACATATTTAATAGCAAGCGTCATAAAATCATAGGCAGATATCTTGACAGCATAGGCATTACCGTAAACCATATTGAAAACAACGGTTCTGTTCTCTCCTATGGAAAGACAAATGAGTTAATTGCTCAAAAAGCAGAAGCCAGAAAACAGAAGAAAGACCAAGCCAATGAGCTCGGACAGAATGGTGAAGAGATTGCCGCATTACACCTTATGCGCAAAGGACATACCATCCTTGACAAAAACTGGAACCTACATCATGGTTGCGAACTTGACCTCATAACACGCAAAGACGGAGTGTTATACTTTGTAGAGGTCAAGACACGTAGTTCTATTGAACGAGGTTCTCCACACCTTGCCATAGACAAAAGGAAAGTTCAACATATTACAACAGCCATTAAGGGATACATATCCTTGTATAACTATTATTATATGCCATATAAAATTATGAGCGTCGCCATAGTTTACAGAAGCGAGGATGATTACACCATTGATTTCTTTGAATGGGGAAATGGACATGAATGAGATTGAGCATATCCAAGCTACCAATCTCTTGAGAAAACGGAAAAAGAATGGAAAAGAAAATACAGAAACTATTTAACAAAGGTTGCGTAGATTACCACCTCCTCGAGGATGGTGACAAGATACTTATTGCCCTATCTGGCGGAAAGGACTCACTTGAATTGACACGTCTCCTTGCAAAGCGTTCCCGTATTTTCAAGCCAAGCATACAGGTGGAAGCTGCCCATATCATCATGGACAATATCCCATACGAGACAGACAGAAGCTATCTCCAGCAATTCTGTAACGAACTTGGCATAAAGCTTCACATACTTCACTCTTCCTTTGACGAGAGTACGGACAAGCGAAAGACAAGGTGTTTCCTCTGTTCTTGGAACAGGCGCAAGACCCTATTCGAGTTTGCCACACAAAATGGCTTCAACAAGGTAGCCCTTGGCCATCACATGGATGACATACTTGTGACCATGCTCATGAACCTTACTTTTGAGGGACGCATAGAGGCCATGGCACCTAAGTTACAGATGGAGCACTACCCCATCCAGATAATACGTCCGCTATGTCTTGTACATGAAGAAATGATTAAACAAGTGGCAAAAGATTTAGGATTTGAGAAGCAGAAAACACTCTGTCCCTACGAGGAAATAACCAACAGAGCCACCATGACAGACGTATTCCATAGACTTGAAGAGATTAATCCAGAAACAAGGTATAGCATGTGGAAAGCCTTGCATTTTTGACACATACAGATTACGTTTTAGGAACAAAATATAAGGATAAAGTTAAAAAAAACTATTTTTATCAAGCAAATCAGCCTTTTATGTTGAATAAATACATATCTTTGCAAAGTTTTAGACTTTCAGGATGATTAGTTTCAAAAATGAATGAATAAACATAGAAAGGCAAACTAAACGATTATTCATTATTTGGGACAAATAAGATAAAGTAAGACAAAGTGGGTAAATCCACAATAATTGATAGTAATAACAAAAAAATAATTCAAAAGAAAATGAACAAAACGAAATCATTACTAAGCATTATCTTTATTGCTATTATAAGCGCAGTAGTCATGTCATGTGGTGACGATGGGCCAGAAAAGATTTCTGGAGTCACACTTGCTGGTGAATGGGTAACCACACCAGAGAACGGCTTGAGCGATGTCCACGAATTTGACTATGAAGGTGTCACTATTCAGAGACAATATGACATGAAATATATCAAGTTTACTCCAAAAACAAAGTTCTCTACAAGTGGAACTGGTACTATTGTCACACATTTCCCACAAGGAGACCTTGAATATACGTACAGAACTTTCACTTGGACACTTGACAAGGAAAATCCAGATGACATTGTCACTAACATCGTTTTTGATGATAACAAAGATCCTCAGGAACTCATTCTTTACAGAACTCACATTAGCGAAACTCAGTTCTCTTTCGCTATAAACGATGAGCAGCATGACATCACAGCTCCAATCGCTTTCAGCCGTCTCACAACCAGCTTCAACTGGGATGCTTTTAAGGGTTCTGGTGAAATTAAACGAGAAAACTGGGAAGAGTTGTATAGACAAGAACTTGAGGAAGAAGCCAAAAAAGCAAAGGAAGAAGCCGAGAAAGCAAAAAGCGAAGACGATGATGACTCTACTGAAGGAGGAGAGGAATAATAAATAAACTTAACATACAAAACAAAAATGCCTGACTCATCACGAGCCAGGCATTTTTGTTTTAGGTCGTTTCTAAATAATCAGATTTCATAGATGAATATAGAATTGACCTACATTACAAATAAATAACTAATTTTTAATTAAACCTCAATATCAATCGAAGTAAGCGATGCCTCACGCACCATCTTACCCTCTATAATTATCAACGATGCAAAGGTAAGCACTTTCCTATAACCATAAAGCACTTTAACATTTTTTATTGCACAATACTTGAAAAATAAATGAAAACTGTAAAATTATTTGACACAAACATTTGACATCGTAAATTATTTTTACACTAATATCAACAATTACAAGAAATACACTAATCATTTTTCAACGACCCTATGATGGAAGACAAAAAATATGTATCTTTGCATGACGTTAGACACATAGATAATGGAATTCTTAAAAAAAATCATAAAAAACATACTCGTTCAGTTCCGCAGGTTCAAGTTGGCAAGCAGCCTTAACCTTGTTGGACTTTGTCTTGCCATATCCTCATTCTTTCTTTTCGTTACCAAGGTTGAGGAGGAAGTAAGGTTTAATGCTTGTTTCAAGGATTGGAGACAGATGTACCGCATCGAGATGAGCGGTAAGATGTTAAGTAACGATATTGACACCACAGCCAATATATTCGCTCCAATGAGGCACATAGTCAAGCGCATTCCAAACGTGAAGGACGTAGGCATAATGGAGTCGTCAAGCATATCCATCACACTCAAGAAGCATGACAAGGGTAGCGGCAAGGCCCAAACGTACAAATGCCGCTACTTCAACGGCTATGCAGAATATCTGGACTTCTTCGGCATCGAAATTATCGATTCCATTCCCAACCATGTAGATGGCGACATCATCGTGCCAGAATCATTTGCACAGAATATGTACGGCACGACACATATATCTGGCAAAAAAGTTTCATGGAACAACAACGGCTTTACCGTCACCCATCGCATAGCTGGTGTTTACAAGGATTTCCCACGTAACTGTTCCGTAAGCAACGGCTTTTACCAATACGGTATGAACAAGGACGGCGATAGTTACATCAACTTCATCTATCACATATACGTCAAGGTGGAGGATTCTAAACATGTGCCACAAATAGAAAAAGGAATACTGAATGAGGTGAAGAATCTCTGCAAGGAGGAGAAATTAAAGTTAATGGATGTATCCACTATTAACATCAATCTTCACGACATCCACGATGCCTACTTCTCCAGCATCGACGAGAAAGAGGACAAGGGTAACTGGATAATGACGAAGATACTGTTCTTCTCTGCCATACTCATCTTCATCCTCACCAACGTAAACTTCATCAACCTCACACTTGCCTTGGCACCTATGAGGATAAAGAACATCAACACCTGCCGTGTACTCGGAGCAAGCCGTTTGAGCATAGTGACAAGCCTTATGGCAGAATCACTCATCCTCATCACCTTTGCCTTCTGTATAAGCATGGCGTTATTGCTGTGCCTTGACAAGTTTCTCATTGGAAACGTGAGTCCTTTATACCACCTACGCATAACAGGATTCACATTTGTGCTTATCATCTGGGCGGCATTGGTATCAAGTGCCTATCCCGCTTGGTTCTCCACATCCTTTGCTCCTGACATCGCTCTCAAGGGTACGTTTGGACTTACGGCTCTGAGCCGACGACTCCGCACAATACGCATTTCCTTCCAACTAATCACGTGTCTCGTGGCAACAACCGTCACCACGGCTCTGCTCATTCAGCAACACTTCATCTTCAACGCTGACTATGGTTTCGACACCAAGAACATCCTCTATGGTTCGATTCAGACGACCGAGGCACGACAGCACAGGGAAGACATACGGCGTGATATAGAGAAGCTGGACGGCGTGGAGAGCGTAAGTTTCTCCATGTTTGACATCGGTACTGACGACCGCTACATCAAATGGGCATTACGTACAGGCGATAAGAAATACAACATCTTCACCTCCGTCATTCCTGTTGATAGGAACTACATCAAGACGCTTGGCATAAAAATAGCCAGCGGAAGAGATATCTGCGACAGTGATTCAGGAGCATTCATCTTCAACGAGGCGGCACGCAAGAAGTTCCCATGGCTGAAGACCGGCAAACAGATACTTCCATACGACAACGACTACGACACACGTCACAATGTGGTGGGCTTCTGTGATAACATCATCTTCACTTCCCTGCGCATGAAGAATGACGAAGAGGCTCTTCTCTTCTACATTCCTGAAAAGGATGGCCTCTATGACAACACACTCAACATCATCAATATTCGAGTGGCAGAAGATAAGAATACACAGAATCTCAGAGACGAGATAGAGAAAATATACAACCGTTACTCTGGCAGTCACAGAACGGAGGACGGAATCAACCTACGAAGTATGAGCGACGAACTTATTGGATTATACTTTGAGGAATTCAGTTTCATGATACAGTTAAGCATAATAGCTGGCATCTTCATGTTCATCACACTCATTGGAGTGTTCTGCATCACCATGTTCGAGTGTGAGTACCGACGCAAGGAGATAGTAATACGCAAGGTGTTCGGTGCAACCACGACACAGGTCATGAGGATATTCCTCCGCAAGTACTTGCTCCTCACCGTATGCAGCGCAGTAATATCCCTGCCATGCAGTTATTCACTCATAGAGATACTCATGGCACGCTTCACGCTTCATTCAGAATACATGATACTCGCCTATCCTATCGCATTCTTGCTGGTTGCACTTGCCACGCTGGCTACCGTCACCATACAATGCTACAGGGCAGCACATTTTAAAATGAAGAATTCATAATGCAAAATTAAGAATTAAGATGTGGAAAATCTTTAACCCACAAATCTTAATTCTTAACTCTTAATTCTTAATTAAAAAAACAAGACTATGATTCGATTAGAAAACATAAAGAAGTCTTTTGCAACAGACCAAATTGAGACCGTGGCTCTTAATGGAGTAAGCCTTGAGGTCAAGGAAGGTGATTTCCTTGCCATCATGGGACCGTCAGGATGTGGAAAATCCACACTCCTGAACATCATGGGACTACTTGACGTTCCTAATGAGGGAAAATATTACCTCAACGACCGTGAGGTAAGTACGCTCAACGAGAATGACCGTACACGTCTCCGCCGTGGCACAATAGGCTTCGTGTTCCAGAGCTTCAACCTCATCGACGAACTCAACGTGGAGGAAAACATAGAACTTCCACTCACCTACCTCGGCACGAAGAAGGACGAACGCAAGAAACTGGTATATGATATTCTCAAGAAACTTAACATGGGACACCGTGCCACTCACTTCCCACAGCAACTATCGGGAGGCCAACAGCAACGTGTAGCCATAGCACGTGCCATAATAAGCAAGCCTAAGCTCATCCTTGCCGACGAACCGACAGGTAACCTCGACTCACAGAATGGAAAGGAAGTGATGGAACTGCTTAAGCTACTACACGAAGAAGGCACCACGATTGTCATGGTTACCCACAGCCAACGTGATGCCCTATATGCCGACCGTATTGTCAATCTCCTCGACGGTCAAATAATCGAAAGTAACGAGATGATTTAATTTTATTGAGTAATGAGCAATGAGTAATTAGTAATAGCCATCCCGCGTTTTTGACGGGTTCAAACGTATTACTAATTACTCATTGCTCATTCTCAACTATACCCCATCAATAATTTATCATTCATCATCATTATTATTCTCATCATCAATGGAGATACACTGGCGACGATAGTCGGTAGGTGAGATACCAAAGTGATCTGAGAACAAACGATAGAATGTAGCACGGCTTGCAATACCGCATTCGGCAGCAATAGCCTCTATTGTGTAATTTGGATATTTACGTATCTGGTCAGCAGCATATTCCACACGAGTAACAGCAAGGAACTTGGAATATGACTTACCCATCACGGTCTCAAAGTAACGAACGACAAGACGCCTGTTAAGGTTGCACTCCGTCATGAGCGTCTCACGGTCGAAGTTACTATCGCAGAATAGCTTCCTGCTAAGCATTTCCTCCACAAACTTGAGAACCTGTTCTACGGCAGCATCTGGTACAGATTCGCTGTCTGGCTTCTTCTTTGCCTCAGCCTTTGCCTTGTCCGCAGCCTTGTCGTTGAGGTCACGGTTTATCTGAAGTGCAAGAGCCTTGTTCTTGGCGTTAAGCACCCTATTGTAGCGAAGGAACATAAAGATGAACACAAGAGCCACAGCGAGCAAACCGACAAGAAGCATGGATGTAAGGCGTGAAATGCGCGTATCCTTGAACGTATCACGGAGTCGTGTCTCCTTCTCACGCATCATGTACCGAATCTCCCACTCCGTCACGCTGTTCTTCAACTCAGAAGTGAACAACTTCTCACGCACGTCTATCTCCTTCTCTGAGTAGTAGAACGCCTTGTCCATCATGCCACGCTTCTGGTAACATCTCTTCAAGGAATTAACCACATCGGCATACTCGTATGTGAGTGAGTCGCCACGTTCATAGTATTGCTGGTGTATCTCCTCAAGCTTTTCAGTTGCTTCCTCCACACGCTCCATGGCAAGGAGACAGTTGGCAAGAAGGAGAGGCACGCTTGGACTTGCAGAGTTGAATCGCTGACACTCGGCATAGGACATACCAGCATCGACCATCCTGCCATCACCAGCGTATGCTATACACAGGAGTCCGCAGAGATTGGCACGTATGGTGTTACCATTGTCATATTTATTGAAGTCCATCACGGCAGACAAACTGTCTATCTCGTGCTGAATGTCCTCACCCACCTTTATAGCTTCCTTGTAGCGTCCGCTCATCACGTAACAGTTACAGAGGTAGCTCTTGGCGTGAATGACAATCTTCCAAGCCGTGGTGTCGTTCTCAAGGCTGTTGAACATACCAATGGACTCCTTGAGATATTTCTCGCCAAGTTCATTATCCCTCTGAAGAACGCACATACCCATGTAGTAGTGGAACTCCGCCCTCATCTTGTTATCACCCATGGCATAGGCAATAGAGTCACCAGAAAGGTTATACCTGATGGCATCCTCAAGACGGTTCTGGAATATGCACAACTCTACCATACGACCTATGGCATCAAGGTAGAGGCGAGACTTATGGTCTATATCTGAACTGTCGATAATAGCCTTCAGTTCGCCATCCATGGCATCCATATCGTATGTCTTGGAATACACGAGCACACGTGCCCAGTGTATAGTATCCTTATCTATATTACCATATTTGCTAATCCTATTGATGTACCTCAATGCACTGTCCGCATCCGTTATGACAAGTGCTTTTGCGCTATCCAAAAAGGTGCGTGCTGGTATCTTAGCATCATCCTTATTCCCACACGACACGCACAATGTCAAAGCAAGAAGAATGGAGCAAATATATGTAAATGTTCTATGTTTCCCGATGTTCATATATAAATCTTTTCTATCTGTAATGTAGAACGAACAGAGATGTTCACACACTCTTAATCGCTATCAAAACACGAATAGTTGCTATTGTTCAATTAAAAAATTAGATATAAATATAATAGTTTTCTGCAAAAATAAGATAAAATCACATATTTGCAAAAAAATAAATGACATTTTTATGTTTTTATCTCAAAATAACTTACCCCAATAGAAAAAAAAAAAAAAAAAAAATAGATTTTTTTGTTGCTATTTGGTTAGTTAGTAATTATAGTATATAGAGGAGAGGAAGGCTATTTCACCTTCCTTGCCCCTTTCTTTGTACGTATGATGTTCACCTTGCCGTTCTGAGGCGAAGCAAGACGTTTGCCATCAAGTGAGTATGTTCCGATGATGTCTGCACCATCATGCTTCTGCACATCTGCTCCAACAGACTCTATGCCTGTGGCATCTGCCTCCGTGAAGAACTGCCATGAGTCAAATTCAACATTCTTGGCAGAAGTGAAGACAAAATAGAGATAATATGTCAAAGCTCCCAGTTCCTTGGTGAGGTTTGCCCTCACCTCCGTGAAGTCCGCACTGTCAAACGGTATGGTTGCAAGCACATTGCCATTGAGTGAGCCTTCCCTTATCTCAAGCGTTCCACTGCCCTTCACCTTCACGCTTACGCTCTTGGCTGTACGTGCGTTTCCTTCCGCATCAGCCTTGTCAAAAGGAATGCCCCTAACCATCGTCCAGTCTCCAGAAGAGATTCCAGACAGGCGCGTGTCGCCCACCACGTCTGTTGCCACAGCCTTTACACCTGCTGCATTGGCAGTCATCTCTGCCTGATTAACCTCGTAAGGGTCAGGTCTGCCAGCAGATATCTGCGCAGGACCAGAAAGTGACGCCGTGGATGTCGTTGCCTTTGCGATACGTGGTGTACTCTCGCTCACACCGACACGTGCCACGGCAAGGTTGCGATAGCCGCCACTCAATCCGTTCTTGTTCTCAAGCCACTGGGTGTGGTAGAAGAGATAATACTGGTTGTTGAACTTCTGTATGTGAGTGTGGTTGTTGCCATAAGGATTGCCGAGAGTACCCGGATTAGGCATGAACTCACCCTTGTACGTCCATGAATCTGCATTTAGTGGGTCGTCGCTAACCATATACACCATTGAGCAAGCCTCTGGTGCTGCCTGCGAATTGAACGTATTCTTCCAATTGGAAGCGATGCTCCAGCGTGTGCAATAAGAATACACGAGTTTGTCGCCCATCTGGTTCAACTCGTTTGCCTCAAAGTGGCAAGGTGCAGGAATCTTCACCACGTCACTTGCAAGCGAAATCATGTCGTCACCCAGTTGCACGATGCGTGCGTTTCCTGGGAACAGGTCTGTGTCTGTCACGTCACCACCTCCGAATGTAAGGTATGCCTTACCATTATAGAACGCCACGCCCGGGTCAATGATGTTGCTCATCTTGCCAAGCCCCGGAGTGTTTCCGTCGATGAGTGCCTTGCCGAGTGGGTCGCGCCAAGGACCGAGAGGCGATGTTGCCGTAAGCACGCCTATGCCTGCTGCCGTATTTGTGAAGTACATGTAGAAGTGCGTCTTACCGTCTGCCTCCTCACGACTCACGATACTTGGAGCCCACGATGTGGCAATCCAAGGTGCAGCCGCCTTCACGTCTATCACTCCGTGGTGCGTCCAGTTGACCATGTCTGCCGTTGACATGCACACGAGCTGAGTAATCTTTGAATATGTATTCTGTACTATGCCCAACGACTGGCTATATTCCATCTGGTCGTCAGTAGCATACACATAGAGTCGTCCGTCATATTCCACGCTCGTTGGGTCTGCCATGTAGTGATATGTGCAAAGAGGGTTGCAATTGCTTGCCGACTTCACCTCGCTTGCAAGTTCCACATTCTCATCCTCATCACCAGTCACCACGCTCTCATTTACAAACTGGAACGTGTAGAACGTACCAGGCTGAAGCTTGACCACAGGCTGGTTCTTACCGCCATAGAGGTCGCTCACGTCGAGGGTGAGTGCGTTGCATCCATCGTTAGTTGCTACCTGCACCACGTTGCCTGCCACAAAAGGAAGGGAAACTGTGAGGCTGTATGTCTTCTTCGACTTGTTGAGTACGAAACACGTGATGGTGTCTCCGCTATCACTCACGTATGTGGAACCGCCAAGGAGGTCGGTAGTGTTAGACAACGACGACGTTACGCGAGTCTTGCCTGTTGCATACTTAGCATAATGAGAGAATACGTAGGCACGCTTCCATAACTCCGTTTCGCTTCCACCATGATTGCAAGCAAAGAAGTCATTGAGCATATTGTAATAGACATATCCCGAATAGCCGTTCTTCATAGCATTTTCGAGACTCTCAATCATCTCGTACTCAGCAGAGAACTCGCCATTGTATTTATTCTTGTCATAGTCAATGAGGAACTCCGTCATCCACATAGGCTTCTTGGTCTTGCTCGTGACGGTATTGATGTACGTCCAGTCGTTTGAGCCATAGAGGTGGTTGCCCCACACGTCTATGTTGTTCACGGCATCTGCCATGCCAACAAGCGTCTTGTTGTAGTTGCTCTGTCCCCAACCGAAGGTCTCAGGACCCATAATCTTGCACTTGGCATCCACCTTGGCACGTGCAGCCTTGACCATCTGAGCCATCTCCTTTGGCGAGTAGATGCAACTCTCATAGCTTGCATGCTCCACACCATTGTCTGTAGCGGTAGGAGTATAGTCGCACTCGTTCTGGATGGAAATCATGTCGACTGGACATCCCTTCTTCTCCATCGTGGCACGATAGCGCTCGAGAAAGTCGGCATACTCGTCGATGTGCGCAGGGTCTATGGCACCACCGTTAGAGCCTTGTCCGCCCCAAGTGTGTTCGTAGAGCGGCCACACCCACGTACCGAAATCATTCTGATACTTGTTTGTATTCTGTGTCTTATATTTCTTAGGAGGCGTCCAAGGAGTGGCAAAGACGGTAGCCCCGTGCTTCCTTGCCCACTTTATTGCGTTGCCGTACTCTCCCCAGTTGCTTTCGTTCGGGTTGATGCGCACACGCATGATGTTGAGTCCTATCTGTCCCTTGCCTTTACCCCACAACATATTGACCTTGGCTTGGGTATAAACGTCAGCCCACTGGCCGTTCATGCCAGTACCGCCAAATCCGTCGATATGCTGATTTTTCCTTGCGCTCGCCATGCTGAGCTTTGCCGTCTGGGCAGAGGCAGTAAGCATTCCTCCAAGAAGAATGAGTGTCATTATTTTTCTCATAGTTGATTGTTTCTGGTAGTTGATTAGTTACGCAAAGATACAAACTTCCCGACAAACGACCAAGGATTTGCCCCGCGAAAACTGCAATTCACAGCAATAACCACACCCACTCACAAATCACGCTCTCACATAGGGTGTTTTTTCAACAACCCTTGCCTCTGGGTTGCCATAGCCTTGCCACAGATAGCCAGAAACAACACTATTCAGCAAGGGAATAGGAATGACGGTACATACAGAAGGTAGCTTTTTCTTCCAGCAACGATTTTTATGTCATATTTTTTCTTGGTCGTTCCGAGAGAAAATTGTATCTTTGCAAGGAAAAGGAAATCCCCACGTACCCATACGAAGCTCACACGAAGGAGTCACGAAGGATTGCCGAACAAACAGGGGTAGATAACTATGCTCATACGTCAGCAAACACAAGAGATAATAAAGAAAAAATCTTTAATCATAATGAAAAAAATTATTCTAACACTTGCTATCCTCGCAGGTAGCATCATCAAAATGGACGCTTGCTCCAACATCATCGTTGGAAAGAAGGCTTCAGCCGATGGAAGCGTCATCGTAAGTTACAACGCAGATTCATACGGAATGTACGGCAACCTCAACCGCCACGTGGGTGGAACTCACGAGAAGGGAGAGATGCGCAAGATTTATGACTGGGACACCAACCGTTACATGGGCGAGATTCCACAGGTGGCTCGTACCTACAACGTCGTGGGACAGATGAACGAGAACCAGGTGAGCATCACAGAGACTACATTTGGTGGTCGTGAGGAACTCGTGGACACAGCTGCCATCATGGATTACGGTAGCCTCATCTACGTGACACTCGAGCGTGCCACATCTGCACGCCACGCCATCCAAATCATGACTGACCTCGTGGCTCAGTACGGCTATGCTTCTGAGGGCGAGTCTTTCTCAATCTGTGACAAGAACGAGGCATGGATTATGGAAATGATTGGCAAGGGTAACGGCAACAAGGGTGCCAACTGGGTTGCCATCCGCATACCAGATGACTGCATCTGCGCTCACGCCAACCAGAGCCGCATCACTACGTTCAACCTCAACGACAAGGAGAACGTACTCTACTCAAAGGACATCATCAAGTTTGCACGTGCAAAGGGATTCTTCACAGGCAAGAAGGATACCGACTTCTCTTTCCGCGACGCTTTCGCACCTAACGACTTCAGCGCAGTACGCTATTGCGACGCACGTGCATGGAGCGTGTTCAACCGTTTCTGCGACGGCATGGACAAGTACATCGAATATGCCAAGGGAAATGACCTCAGCGCCTCTATGCCTCTCTACATGAAGCCAAACCGCAAGATTTCGGTTCAGGACGTGATGAACGGAATGCGCGACCACTATGAGGGCACTCCTTTCGACATCCAGAACGAGGTTGGCGCAGGTCCTTACAACATGCCTTACCGCCCATCACCACTCTCTTTCGAGGCTGATGGCAAGAAATACTTCAATGAGCGTCCTATCTCCACTCAGCAGACAGGCTTCTGCTTCGTAGGTCAGATGCGTAGCTTCATGCCAGACGCTGTAGGTGGCATTGCATGGTTCACAAACGACGACCCTAACATGGCACCATTCTGCCCTATCTATTGTAGCGTGGCATGTACTCCTCGCTGCTTCAGCAAGATTGAGGACCAGCAGGACGACATCACATTCTCTTGGAACAGCGCATTCTGGGTACAGAACACCGTGAGCAACATGGTTTACCCATACTACTCAAAGATATTCCCTGACCTCAAGGCTAAGCGTGATGCCGTAGAGAATAAGAACTTCGAGGACGTGGCAGAGATGGACAAGGCATTGCTCCTCAAGCTCAACAACAAGCAGACAGAGGATGCAAAGAAGAAGGCAACAGACTTCTCACAGAATGCTGCCGACAACATGATGAATGAATGGAAGGCTCTCTTCCAGTTCATCGTGGTTAAGCACAACGACATGGTTACAAAGAAGACTGAGGCTAACGGCAAGTTCATCAAGACAAAGTACGGCTACTCTGCCGCACCTGAGCGCCCAGGCTATCCAGAAGCCTTCCGCAAGACCATCATCAAGGAGACAGGCGACAAGTACCTCCTTAAGGAATGAGGAATGAAGAATGAGTAGTGAGGAATGAGTAATATTTTTCGCAAGAACTCACAAACTAAAAAACTCAGGAACTTAAAAACAAAAAACTCATAAACTTTCTTCCTCGTTTCAAAAAGAAATCTTATATTTGCCCACTCATTGATTCAAAACAACTAAAAATAAAATTCACTATAAACACAAGGATTTATGGACGAACAGTTAGTAAAGCAGTGTACAGCAGAGGCACAGAAGTGGCTCTCTCCAGCGTTCGACGCTGAAACACAGGCAGAAGTAAAGGCTCTCCTCGACAACGAGGACAAGACTGCGCTCATCGACGCATTCTATCAGAATCTTGAATTTGGTACAGGCGGTCTCCGCGGTATCATGGGTGCAGGTACTAACCGTATGAACAAGTATATCGTTGGTATGGCTACACAGGGCTTCGCCAACTACATCAATAAGGCTTTCGCTGGAAAGAAGGACATCAGCGTAGTTGTTGGACACGACTGTCGTAACAACTCACGTCTCTTTGCCGAGACAGTAGCTGACATCTTCTCTGCAAACGGCATCAAGGTTTATCTCTTCGAGAGCCTCCGCCCTACACCAGAGATTTCATTTGCCATCCGCCAGCTCGGCGCACAGGCAGGTGTCAACATCACAGCAAGCCACAACCCACGCGAGTACAACGGCTACAAGGCTTACTGGGACGATGGCGCACAGGTTCTCTCTCCACATGACACTGGTATCATCGACGAGGTGAACAAGGTGAGCATCGATCAGGTTAAGTTCACACCTAACACAGACCTCATCCAGCTCATCGGTGGTGAGATGGATATCGACTACCTCAATGCCGTGCTTGAGACACGCATCGACCCAGACGTTATCCAGCGTCAGAAGGACCTCTGCATCGTTTACTCTCCACTCCACGGAACAGGACGAGTAATCATCCCAGCAGCTCTCCGCACATGGGGATTCCAGAACATCAACGTGGTTAAGGAGCAGATGGTCATCGACGGAAACTTCCCAACAGTCGTTTCTCCAAACCCAGAGAACTCTGAGGCAATGACTATGGGTATGAAGCTCGGCGACAAGCTCAACGCTGACCTCGTTCTTGCTTCTGACCCAGATGCTGACCGTCTCGCCGTAGTATGCCGCGACCCTAAGGGACAGTGGTGCATCCTCAACGGTAACCAGACAGCACTCATGCTCTCTTACTATATCATAGAGAACAAGAAGAAGCTCGGACAGCTCAAGGGCAACGAGTTCATGGTAAAGACTATCGTTACTACAGAGACAATCGCAGATATCGCTAAGCGCAACAACGTGGAGTACCGTGACGTTTACACAGGCTTCAAGTGGATTGCACGTGAGATCAAGATTGACGAAGGCAAGAAGAAGTACATCGGTGGTGGTGAGGAAAGCTTCGGTTACCTCCCATACGACAAGGTACGCGACAAGGATTCTCCAGCATCTATCTGTCTCCTCTGCGAGATTGCAGCTTGGGCAAAGGACAACGGAATGACTCTCTACGACCTTCTCATGAAGATTTACCTCGACTACGGTTTCGCTTATCAGGATGCAGTATCTGTAGTTAAGCCAGGTAAGACTGGTGCTGACGAGATTAAGCAGATGATGGAAGACTTCCGCAACTGTCCTCCTAAGACTCTCGGTGGCAGCCCTGTAGTATGTGTCAAGGACTACAAGACACTCAAGATGGTAGCAAACGGCAAGGAGTCAAGCCTTGAGATGCCAGCTACAAGCAACGTACTCCAGTGGTTCACAGAGGACGGAACAAAGATTTCTGTTCGTCCATCAGGTACAGAGCCTAAGATTAAGTTCTACGTTGAGGTCAAGGGCGAGATGGGTTGCGCTAACTGCTACGAAGGTGCAGTCAAGACTGCCAAGACTAAGGTTGACGCAATCAAGAAGGACCTCAAGCTCTAAGACAATCGGTAACTAAGTGGAGCGGTCTCACTGACCGAAGGGAAGCAAGACACCACGCCTCATCTTCCTCTCCATTCATATAAAAACAAAGGCGAGCCAACGCAACCGTTGACTCGCCTTTTTCTATGTGGTATTAGCATCTGCTGCCCCGAACCTTGCATACAATATAGCATCAAATAAATAAGCCGTTCGGACACTTGTTCCGAACGGCTTTTTACTTTATTGCAGTCTTAGAGACCGCTTTGCTTAGTTATCAATTTTCAATTATCAATTATCAATTAAGCCATAGGCTTCTTGGGCTTCTTACTCGCAGACAGCACGGACGCTACAACCTTGGAAACGATTACTAGAACTTTTGCCCA
>JAFZVY010000059.1 GCA_017617575.1 Bacteroidaceae bacterium
ACCTGTATTCATAACTCAGCAGTATTATTACTGCAAAGTTACTCTGTCATTTTCAAATCAAAAAATCAAAGAACGCACTTAAACCCTTATAAATAAAGGGCATATTGTGGCTTGATGAAAAAATATCGCACCACTAGTAAAACAATATTATTATGAAGACTTTTGTATTTATCGTGACTCTCTTTATCACAGTTTCTAACGGGTTTGCACAGAACACCGTTTCCATGCAGGAGCGTATCGACCAAGCTATGCAGATGGTTCAGCAACCAACGCCTGAGGCGTTCCTTGAGAGCATCGCTACCCTCAAGGGTATATCTGAGGAATATCCTGACAGCATAGCTCCAAGGGAGTACCTCGCAATACAGAGCATGGTGTTTGCATTGGTTGCGCCTACGGCTCCACAGACAGAGGCATTGCTATCTTCGTCCAAGGAGATGCTTGCCACGCTTGAAGCCTTGCCCCAGATGGACAAATCGGACCTCTACACCATGCAGGGAATGTATTACATGGCTGTCATCGTCCAGAATCCGGTGGAGAACGGCCCACGCTATTACATGCAGGTGACGGAGCTATACGACAAGGCTTTGAAACTGAATCCTGACAATGCTCTTGCCAAGCAGATGCAGTCAGAGTTCTACAAGGGCATGAACCGATATCTCAAGGGGTAGGGGAGGTTTTACGGTTGTGCGGTAATACAGTTTTTTACGGTATTATGTATATATGCTAATGCGTAACAAGTAACGCTTCTGCGATGTTCACTTGGATGGTGGATGTGGGGTGGGGCGTTACTTGTTGCTGCATTTTTTTATTAAAAATCGTGATTGCTATATGTCAATTCTCGTTCCTGTTTTGACCTTTATTGTTGTAGGAGACGCATCTTATTTCTTTGGAGAAATACGATAAGCCCAGTGTGCCTTAATACGCATCAGATTGTCCTTTAAAATTGGCTAAAAATGGATGAATTTTTTGTGCGCGTAGAAAAAAATTTTTGTACGCGTACAAAATTATTTTTGTTCGGGAAGCAAATATTTTTTTCTCGTGTGCTAAATGCGGTTTAATTGTCTTTATTTGTTTCTTGCCTCTCTGGATTATACGATAAGAGGATCCGAAAGTTGAGAAGGGTAATAGAACAAAAAGAACAATGCTTTTTGCTTCTTTATCATTGGTTATTTTGTTTACTTCCTTCAGATGACGGTTGTTTAGAAGGCTTATTGGGGTGTGGTACTAATGTGAATGATATGTAATGTAAATAAAAAAGTGGTAGTAGCACAATTATTGTGCTACTACCACTTTTTTATTTCGGAATTTCAGAATTAAGAATTTCCGGAATTATCCTCTGATTGGCTTGTACTTAGGTACGAGGGTCTTCATGAGTGCCCATGCGATGAGGTATGCCACGGCACAATAGCAGAAGACAATCATGTAGCCAGCAGGCTTCCCCTCGACACCGAAGAATGTGAAGGCACTGCCTTGCTCCTCGGCGTATGTGAAGAGTGAGCCGGAACCGAGGTTGATGGCAAATGAGCAGAGACCTCCGAACATTGTACCGATGCCTGTGATTGATGCAATGGCACTCTTAGGGAACATGTCGCCGATGGTAGAGTAGAGGTTGGCACTCCATGTCTGGTGTCCTGCTCCTGCAAGTCCGATGATGATACATGGGAACCATACGGATGTGGTTGCAAGTGGCTGTGCAAACATGGCGAAGATAGGGAAGAAGGCAAAGATGAGCATGGCGAGCATGCGTCCTGGGTATGGCTGCATTCCCTTCTTCTCTACGAAGTACTTAGGAAGATAACCTCCGCCGATTGACACTACGGTCACGATGGCATAGAGCACGAAGATGAGTATCTGTCCCATCGTGTCGGATGACTTGTAGCCAAGCTCAGAGAAGTAGGCTGGTGCCCAGAAGAGGAAGAACCACCATACGCCGTCGGTGAGGAGCTTGCCCACGATGAATGCCCATGTCTGACGGTATGTGAAGCACTGGAGGAACGAAATCTTGAGGTCGTCGTTTGCCTGCTCCTGTTTTGGTGTCTCAACCTTCTCTTCCTCAGGTGCGTTGTTGTCCTGCTGGATGTATTCGAGTTCTTCGCGTGAAACGTACTTGCTCTCGGATGGCTTGTTGTAGAGCACTGCCCAGAGGATTGCCCATACGAAGCCCACGGCACCGATGATGATGAATGCCATCTCCCATCCCATTGCCTTTGCAAGCACTGGTATGGTGAGTGGTGCAGCGAGTGCTCCCACGGATGCTCCTGCATTGAAGATGGATGTGGCGAGTGCACGGTCCTTCTTAGGGAAGTATTCTGCCGTTACCTTGATGGCAGCTGGGAAGTTGCCTGCCTCACCCGTTGCGAGTATCATGCGGCATGAGAGGAAGAGCCATACGGAGATGGTTGACACGGAGAGTGCAAGCTTTGAGCCTGCCTCCACAGCGCGTAGCTCCTCTATTGAGCCGATGCTTGCGATGTTCATTGTGAGCCATCCGCATCCTGCGTGCAGACAGGCACCGAGGCTCCATACCACGATTGCCCAGATGTAGCCCTTCTTTGTTCCCATCACGTCTATGAACTTACCTGCCAAAAGGGAAATGGCTGCATAGAAGATGGAGAACACAGCTGTGATAACTCCATAGTCAGCATCTGTCCAATGGAAGTCAACAGCGATAAAGTCTTTCCAAGTGAGTGAGAGAACCTGACGGTCCATGTAGTTTACTGTTGTTGCGAGGAACAACATTGCACAAATTACCCAGCGGTAATTTGACATTTGTTTTGATTGATTCATGTTAGTTGTCGGTATGTATTGTTTTGTTTTCTTTTGCAAAGTTACAAAAAAAAGGTATTTTGTCAAGAGATAGCGTGTTTTATTTGCGTGTTTCCTCTATTTCTATGCCTGCTCCCTTGCAATCGGCTCCCATTGGAGGGTTTTCCTTCATGATGCGCACCTTAACTCTCGTGACTGTAGGGAAGCTGCTGAACAGGGCTGTGACGATGCGTCCGCCCACGTGTTCCAGTAGCTTGGATGGTGTTGCCATCTCTGTTTTTATCACGTTGAACACATCGGCATAGCTTACCGTGCCGTCAAGTTCGTCTGTTGCCATTGCACGTGAGAAGTCCGTGTCAAGCTCTGCGCTTACTGTGAAGTAAGCACCTATCTTGGTCTCCTGTGGCATCACGCCGTGGTATGCGTATATTCTGACGCTGTCAAGTATTATTTTCATTTTGAGTATTTAAGTTTGTGAGTTCTTGAGTTTTTAAGTTGGTGAGTTTTTAAGTTCTTGGATTTATGAGTTTTTTGTTTGTGGACTTTTACTTGAGAAGAAATCTGAATGGTTTCAAATTCTCAAAACAAAAAAAACTTAAGAACCTACAAACTCAATAACTTATAATAAAACCGCTGACCTAATGCAGGTACAGCGGTTTCACTTTTTTTGAATTGGATATATTTTTATAGTTGCGCGGATGCTTTGTCTATAATGAGTAATTAGTAATTAACAATGAATAATACTTTTGTTCCCGCCATAATTTCGCCGAATGGCTATTACTAATTTCTCATTACGTGAACTTACTTATTCAGCATGTCCTCGATTGCACTTATATCTACGCGTACCTTCTCGTCAACATCAAGGAGGTTCTTGACCTGATTGATTGCGTGGATGACGGTAGCGTGGTTTCTGTTGCCGAGGTTCAAGCCAATCTGCACGTTAGAGAGGTTGGTGTGCTCGCTTGCGATGTACATTGCCACCTGACGCACAAGTGCTATCTTCTGCTTGCGGTTGCGTGAACAGAGGTCTTCAGGCGTTACGTTATAGTGACCACACACTGTGTCCATAATCTTCTCAAGTGTAATCTCCTGCTTCTCCTTCAGCTCCACGAAGCGTGGCATAACCTTGTTGACAAGCTTCATGTTGACCTCACACTTGTAAACGATGGAGAATGCAAGGAGCGAGTTGATGATTCCCTCAAGGTCGCGTACGCTCTCGTCCACGTTTTCTGTGATGTAATTGATGACATCCTCTGGGATGCTGAGTCCTTCCTTCTTGACCTTGGCACTGAGGATGGAGAAGCGCAGCTTCTTGGTAGGCTTCTCAATCTCTGCCTGAAGTCCCCACTTGAAACGAGTGAGAAGGCGGTCTTCAAGTCCCTCGATTGCTACAGGTGGACGGTCGGCAGCAAGAATAATCTGCTTGTTGTTCATCTGAAGGTGGTTGAAGATATGGAAGAAGGCATTCTGTGTACCTTTCTTGCCTGATAGCTCCTGTATGTCATCGAGTATGAGAACATCGATTGTCTGGTAGAAACCAATGAAATCGTTTATCTTGTTGTTGCGTGTGGCATCCATGTACTGCACCGTGAACAGATGCGCACTGAGATACAACACCCGTAGCTTTGGGTGAATCTCCTTTGTGCGGAGTCCTATTGCATTTATAAGGTGAGTCTTGCCACAACCAGATGGACCGAATACAAAGAATGGGTTGAAAGTTTGAGCGGGGTTCTTTGCAATAGCTTCTCCTACTGAGCGTGCGAGTTTGTTGCTCTCTCCCTCGATGTAGTTGTCGAAGCAATATTCCTTTTTAAGTTGTGAATCGAGATCCTGCACAGCAGGCGCCATCAGCTCGTCTGGAGTCTCGTTTGCTGGCCTTTCAGCTCTCCCATTGATTTTAGGAGTCGGTGCTGACTCGATTTCCGTTATCTTTGCTTGCGACTTCTTGTCGATGAGTACTCGGTAGTAGAGTTTTATGTGCTCATTGCCGAAGTACTTCTTGAAGCTTGCTCGCATCAAACTTTGGAAATTCTTTTCCAACATCTCACGAATGAAAGCAGAAGGCACGTCCAGTATAAGCGTATCGTCCTTATACGATTCAAGCTTCGTATAAGCGAAAGTGCAGTTATACTGGTCAGGAGTGATGTTGCTTCTGTAGAAGTCGAGACACTGCTCCCATATATTATGTGGGTTCTGTTCCATTATTCGTATATTCGTAGTTGGTTATTTATATTTCATTAATTCTTTTCAATCAAAAGTTCAGTAAACTTTCGAGTGCAAAGTTCGAAAAAAAATCTGTATTCTCCAAATATTTTTCGTCTCACTTTTTTAGTATCTTGCCATTACAATTCTTGATTTCAGCCTTTTATGTTTTTTAGACTTTTTGAACATTTGTTTTATTCTCTAAAAATGATTCTTGCTGAAATATAATACGTTGAATTGACACTCATTTTTGCTTCTCCAAAATTGTTGTATGATAATTGTATTTTCTATCTGTTTGTATTATACCACTTTCGCCTTATGCCATTTTGAGCGATTTGTTTTTGCTGTTATTTAGATGTAATCTATATTGCAAGGCTGCGCCATTATTGTTTCTTGTTAAAAACATGTAACAAAATATTGTACATAATGAACTTTTTGATAAAATTCATCCCTGCTATTTTACATTCACGATTCTTGCCACGTACGAGACTCTAAAAAACAAAAATGGGGATGCCCAATGGAAGATGAGCACCCCTCTTAGCGTAAATACATGTTCAATATTATATAGTTCGTGTCTATTGCCGTTGCTTGCGTGACGGCGTAGTATTTAGATTGTCTTTTTATGTGCATACCATATCACTTCCCTTTATGTTTCTGCAAAGAGATACGTTTTTCTCCTTTGCTTACTGCAAAAAGAGATGCTTTTGCCGTTTCCTTTTATTGCGGCAAATAGTTACCGTTATCGTTCCACGACAATGACATCACCAGCTTTTGCTTCGCCGTACTTAGCGAAGTAATCGTCCTGAATCTTGTTGAATTCTGCATCAGTTATCAGTGTACCTTTGGCTGGTGACTTGATTTTTGGCTCTTCAAGTAGATACTCAAAGCTCTTGAGTGCATATACATCACTCGGAGTGCTGAGTTCCACGATTAAACCAGGAAGGCCATAGTAACCCAGTGGACCGAACTTGAATGGTATCTCTGTTGTGTACCATGCCTCTACCTTGAGAAGACCTCTTGCGATGGCCTTCATGCATTGCTTACCGTTGATGACTCTTTTCTCTTCCGTCATCTTCCATCGAGGCGATATGGATATGTCTTTGATGACATACTTCTTGTCTATTATCGTCTTCTCCGTGATGATGGAATCCTTCTCCCTATCTATATATATGGAGTTTACCCCACCGATAAGCATGTTTGAACCATTGGTTTTGTCAGATGATTTCTGAAACAGATACTTCTTTTCTGTCACGTACATGGTGTAGAGTCTTTTCTCCTTCTTGAATTTAGACACTACCATGTCGCGAAGATACACATCCTTCATCTGGCGAACTTGGTCGGAGACGGCAGGAGTAGCTGAATATATACATTTCAGATAACTTGTCTGCGCGTTACTTGTTGTGGTAATGCAGAGCAAAGCCATAGAAATAAAAAACTTTCTTATCATAGGGACATTAGGATATTGTTATTTCCGCAGAATCACGCTTTACGACTTGTCTTCACTCTGAGTCGTTCCACATGTTCTGCGGAAGTTGATAATGTATGTCTCTTAATTTCACGTCCGGGCAAATGCCAGCCGCGTAATTACATCTATCAAAATATTGGTTAGATAAATAATTATTATGCCACATTAGTTCTTAACCTGCATGGTGTGAGTGTGTACGATGTAAACACTGCCATCTGTACGCTGGTAGATTGTTACTTCGTCGATTTCCTCAGTTTGAGCCTTGGATGCGCTCTCCTCTGAAGCCTTGATTTCGACCTTTTCTTCCTCCTTCGTTGTGTTTTCCTCAGCACTTGCGCTAAAAGAAACTGCGAACATTGCTGTAAATGCAACTGCAAAGCTTAAAATCTTTTTCATTGTAGTAGTTTTTTTGGAGAGTTAATAAATAAAAGTAGAATCGGATAAATAATCCGAAGTTTTAATAGTTGTAGAATCGGTATGACTCGATGCATATTCAATACACCCTTTTTAAGGTCATAGTCATGGTACTTTTTCTCTCACACTTTTGGATAATACTGAATCGAATTTGTTGTTGTTTTTAATATACGGGAAAATTGTTTCTAATGCTGTTCACCAGTAATCGTCCAAATTATATGATATCAAATGTACTTTCTTGATCTCTTCGCCGAAAATCTTTTCATTCTGCAATCAGAATAGTATTATGATAGTCGACTGGAAAACGTTTTTCTTTTTCGTTTTTCCATTGCAAAAGTATGGTGGATATTTCTAACTACCAAATTTCTTGGGATAAAATTTTCTCGTTGTGTTGCGTTTTATATTATGTTAAAATGCTAAAAAATAAATGATTGCCTTTTTGCAACAATCATTTGCTGCAATAAAATTATTGTCTCATATAAAGAAAATGAAGGAGTTCTGCCGATTTGAGACATTGTTTTTTGCATTATCTTTTCGTGTTTTTGATGATAAGGGTACGTTAAACGTGATATTTGTGGGGTGCAAAATCGTATGTCTCACTCTTGTAAAATTGTCTATTCAACACTTGGTTTATACTCGAAAATGAGAATAAACTCTAAAATACATAGCTTAATAATACAAAAGCATATCTATATGTCGTTATTTTTAGTTAAAAATACCTTCTGCTTTCTCCTTGGTTCTATTCCTTCTTCTTGTCTGCCTTTTCTACTCGTGTTTCGCACAAAAAGTTGGGGCGCTCGCGGTAAGTAGAGCGCCCCGTTGCGTAAAACGCATATTCAACATTCTCTTGTATTGTGTCCTTTGCCATCATACATTGCTTGATGTGGCGTAGTATTTAGATTATCCTAAATTTTGTTATCTTGTTATTTTGTTTTTTTTACGTGCTACATGTTGTGTGTATGTACGTAATATGTGTTAGTTGATTATCTGGCTAAGTTGTTTCCGATGTAATGTAGTTTTGGAGGATGAGGTATTGTTTTCTTGGGCTTGCTTATCTTTGCGATTGCCTATTCGGTTTTAGCTTGTAGTTAAATAGTAGTTAAAAAGGAGTTATATAGGAAGTTAAAAAGACGTTTGATTGTTTGCGGATTATCTTGTAAAACCACTTTGCGATGGACATTCGTCTTTTTTACTCCACTTTAACTACTCTTTTACTCCTTTTTAATTCCTTGCAAGTAAAGCGTCAACTGAACTTGCGAAACTTGAATTACCTATTTTTATCTTTCTATAACTAATACTTCTCCAGCCTTGGCTTCGCCATATTTAGCAAAGTAATCTTCTTGCATCTTGTTAAACTCTGCTTCACTTACCTCCAGTCCCTTGGCTGGTGATTTTAAGTCTGGGTCCTGAAGCAGGTACTCGAAGCTGTTGAGAGTGTATAAGTCGCTTGGAGTATCGAGTTCCATGATTAAGCCTGGAAGTCCGAAGTAGCCGAGAGGTCCGTAGTTGAATGGTATGTCTGGCGTGTACCATGCTTCTACCTTCAAGAGCCCTCTTGCTATTGCCTTTTTACAGTTCTTGCCGTGTATAACTCTTGTTTCATCGGTTAATTTCCATCGTGTTGGAATGGCTGTATCCTTGATGACATAGCTCTTGTTTACTATCGTCTTTTCTGTGATGATAGTGTTTGTTGCTTTGTCTATGTATATGGAGTTGATTCCGCCAATTAGCATATTTGTGCCATTCGTTTTGTCTGATGACTTCTGAAATAGGTATTTGTCTTCTGTCACGTACATTGTGTAGTTTCTTTTCTCTTTCTTGAATTTAGAAACTACCATGTCACGCAGATAAATGTCCTTCATGTCTCTAACTTGCTCTGAGACGGCAGGGATGGCTGTGTATGTACACTTTAAGTAACTCGTTTGAGCATTGCACATTGTTGTAATGCACAATAAAACAATAGAGATTAAGAATTTAGCTTTCATTGAATAAGAGGATGAAATTTGCCGCAGGAACGTGCGCAACGAAGTCAAGTTTACGTTGCTATCGCTCCGCATGTCCTGCGGATGTTGATAATTATTTTCTTGGGAATCTGATGCCTGTTGTGTTTGGATCAGGCGTTTGAGTTGTTTTTAATATTCTTGTAATGCTATTTGTTAGATGTGTTCAGTTGTGTTCCGGATTAATTGTTGATGTGAATTGTCTGAGTGTGTATTACATATATGCTTCCGTCAGGACGCTGGTATATGCATACTTCTTCTACTTCCTCAGCGTTGTTTGCCTTAGCGGCATTCTCCTCTGAAACCTGAATCTCAACGTGTTCTTCTTCTTCAACGGCTTTCTCGTCTGCGTATGCGTTAAAGGAAGTTGCGAACATTGCCATGAATGCGATTGCACAGTTAAAAATCTTTTTCATTGCTGTAGTTTTTTGGAAAGTTAATAATTTTGTTGTTTCATGCTCGGATTTTGTTGTCCGAAATTAATAGTTGTTACTTGACAATCGAGTGACTCATGCATATTCAATGCATTGGTAGTCGTCGTTTTGGTTCGATGTCGTTCGTCGTTTCGCAAGGATGATTCTCGAATAAATAAGCATTTTGTTTCTTTTTTTTGATACGGGATGAATTTTGTAATGCTTTCTATCGAGTTTCGTCCCAATAATCTAATATCAAATGTTATAATTATACCAAATGTTACTAATATTATTCACCTTTATTTTTAGTTTGTAAGCAATAGATTTAATCTTTGTTCAGATTGAAACTTTATTGACTTAAAAGAAAACGATTTGTTATTTCGTTTTGACACTGCAAAATTATGACGTATTTTTTGAACAGCCAATTTTTTTGAAAGGAATTTTTCTCGCTTTGTTGCATCTCTGTTTTGTGTCTATTTGCAGATATTCATAAGATTGCATTGTTGCAACAATACTTTTGTGAGACGGTTTTGTTGTCTCATGGCAATATTAAGAAGTGTTTTGTGGTGTCTTTTGCTCATAAAAGTTGTTGATTATATCTTTTTAATCTTGTGTTTTCTCCCATTTGTTTGTCATTTGTTCGCTAAAAATGCCTTGTTTTTGTGTGTAAAATCGTCTCAAAACGATTTTTGTACTCTTGAAGTATGTATTAAACATGTGTTTTTGATAGGTGCTTGTCGCAATTAATCTTGATTTATTTGTTTTGTTCTCCTCGTTGGGGCGGGCACGGAGTTCTTGGAGATACGTAATACACAAGCCAATTGTTTTGTTTTAAGGTACCCACTAAGGTTGCAGGTGCTCCAATGTGGTATAGATGAAGACGAAAAAAAATACAGGTGCGTTGTACGCACCTGTATAATTATATGTGATATTTCACCTTATATATATGATTGTTTGTGTTAAGCCTTTGGCTTTTCTGTTTCTATATATATTCGTATGAGATTGTTGTACTTGTATTCTCTTTAGTCAAGAGAACCTACTACGCGAGTTCTTGCATCTGCGTCTACAATATCTTCATCTGTGCCACTTGTCTCTGATGGATTGAAGATGACTTTCTGTGAACCAGCCAAGAGTGTTGTCCTGATTCTCACGTTAGCTGTCTTTGCAGCTGGATTTACGTATGACTTTTTCATTGTTTATAATGTGTTTTGATTAGTATGTGGGAAGAAGTTAAAGATGAATCCACCTTGTTTTGGATTCGTTTCTTGGGATTCTTCTTTAACTCCTGTCCCGATGAATATTTATTTTTGAAACGATGTCTTATTTTACTCTCTGACCATTGATGTTGTACTTGATACCGTTCTTGACAACGACTACACGTCCGTTCTCAACGTACTTGCCGTTAGCAGGCTCTACGCTATCTGTGTCGAGAGTTGTGATACCTGTTGATTCGTCAGTTGTTGTACCGATAACCAAGCGACGTGAAGCCTCATAAGGTGCTACTGCAACTTCTGGTACTTCGCGGATATCGTCAAGAGAACTGATGTAGCACTTGAATGCACGAACCATAACGTAAGACTTACCATCACCAGAGTCGCCAGACTTGCGGAACTCCTGTTTGTCACCATTGCTGTAGAGGAAGTACTCGCCAATAGGAAGCATAAAGTCTTTGTATGTTCCCACGAAACCTTCGAGGCTAGCCTTTGGTGCAACATCAGATGATGACTTGCCTGTCTTAGTAAATGTCTGAGTATTTGCTGTTGCCTTATATAAATAAGGTGTACCAGCTTCAAGGATGTTTGACTCCTCTTCTGTTTCGCCAGCAAGAACGAAGTTGAGTGATTGAACATTGCCACCCTTAGAAACCTTACCGTCCAATGCGTAAACAATTGCACCCTCAACCTTTGCATCGTATGGGAGGCAGATTGTAGAGAGCTTGCCAGTTGCAACCTCACGAGTGTATGTCTCGGCTGCCCATGCTGCAGCTCCTTCTTCAGCAGTAGTCTTTGGTTCTGTTGCTATCTCTGGTTCAGCAACCTTCTTAGTGATGCTGATTGCACCAAGTCCAACATTACCGCTCTTCTTCTCTGTGTAAACAAACTTAACGAAACGTGAAGCTGACTTGAGAGATACGGATTCCTTCTGAGTACCTTCAATTTTTGTGTAGCTCTTTACGAGTGTGTATGTCTTGTTGTCTGCAGACTCAAACACGTCAAATGTGCCACCGCTAAAGTTGTTGCCCTTAATATCGTAGCAGAGCACGTCAGGCTCTTGGTTGAATGCAATCAGCATATAGTCATCTGTGTCATCAAACTTCAACTTTGGTGATGCAGAGTAATCTGAGCCAAGTCCGTTATGGCTCATACCGTTCTCTTCCTTCACAGCAGACTTGCCGTCATCAAATGTAAAGTCAAGACTTGTTGGAACAATATTTACCACGCTGAGAGTGTAATCGACGTGATTTGCTTTGTATTTAGCCGTCTCTGATATCTGAATAGTGATTTTTGCCTCACCTGTAACTTTGTCTGATGCCTTTACGGTAACCTTGTTTCCGTCGAGTTTGACTTCTGCGATATTTGTATTATTTGAATTTACAGAGAGTATTCCGTCGCTTATTACTTCAACAGTATATGTGTTTTCTTCGCCCATATTCAATTTTGGCAAATTTCCGTTGAGAGTTAATGTTGTGGACGCCTTTACTGTAACTGCAGAAACATTAGAAGCTTTACTGCCTACAGAGTTTGTTGCCACACAATAATAGTATGTAGTACCCAACTCGTTTGTACTTGGCTTATAAGATGTTGAAGTTGCACCATCAATAGCAACACCACCTTCTGTGCTGTTTACTGTATTTTTGTACCACTGGAATGTTGGCTCAGGAGTACCTTCTGCCTTAACCGTAAGATTTGTTGCATTTGCATTCATAGTGTATGATGCATTTGCTTTTGGCTCAGTAGTGAATGATGGAGCAACATTTACAACAACAGGTGCTACATAGTCTACAAGTTCATTGTTCGTATCAAGCTCGTATGTCACCTTGCCGTTTTTATCAGTAAATTTCTTCAAGTTTCCAAGAACAATTACTTCTGCTCCAACTTTTACGTCATCTTTAGAAGCAAAATCTTTTCCAAGTTTACTTATACCGCCATATACCTCAAATGTATTGTTGTCAAGCCAGTAAGTGATAGACTTATACTTAGAACTATAGCTATCAACCTTGCTAACAGTACCCTTAACATATACCTTTGTGTCAAGGTCTTCGCCAGCCTTTATCAAGTTGATTGCATCTGCTGTTGTGTAAGCAGTTTCCTTAGTGTTTGCAATAGTAATGTTTTCTGCAACATTAATCTTGTATGTTGCGCTCTTGCCTTCGTATGTAACTGTGATAGTCTTCTCTCCTGCGGTTGTCATGTCTGGAGTTGAGAAGTTTGCCTTGTCTGTAACAACGACAGAAGAGTTGTCGCTATAGTTGGCAGTAACAGTCATGCCCTTACGGTTGAATGAGTCACCAACCTTGAACGCTTCTGGCGTTCCTGTAACAGAAATGCTTGAAAGAGTCTTAACAGGTTCCTCTGTTGAAGAACCGCCTTCGTCGTATGAGTATGTGATGTAATAAACTTTTACACCCTTCTTAATACCAGAAACAGAAACTGTGAGTGTTGTTCCTGTTGCAGAAGAAGTACTACTAACGGTCACATCATTTCCCGCATCCAATTTCCCTGAACCTACGGTCTTGTCGCCAACATTTAGTGTGATAGTTCCTGCTGTTCCGTTGTTACCTCCAAACTTTGCAGAAAAGCTCTTTATTGTCTGTGCTTCTGGAAGCGTTGTCGTAAATGTTATGGACGTTGCAGGTTTGCTACTTGCTCCGACCTGGCTATAAGCAGAGTTTTGTGTATAACTTTCTGTCTTGATATCTGTGGTAATCGTCCATGTATTACCCAAGTCGTCATCTCCAGTTACGGATTTGCCATTGATTTTAGTGCTACCTGTGGCACTACCAAATTTAATAGTACCAGTCTTAGTGTCTGCAAAAGCATTAGATGCGCCAACGAGACACATAGCAAATGCTATAAAGCATAGTTTGAGATTGAATAAAAATTTCTTCATGATTTATAAAGGATTTTTAGTTTGATATGATTACCAGTGTAGTTGTAAAGGTTGTATGTTCGGTGGCGGTCGTCCCCCACCCTTGCATAACGCACACAAAGATAAAGATTATCTTTGAACCATACGGGCAAAAGGGTGGATTTTTTTGTCTTTTTACCGATAATAATCGTTTATATGTGTCATTTGTCATTTCGTGTGGACAAATATGATGGTGGGTGAATGCTATGCTGTATTGTTTTCCTTTCCTCCCTCCAATTTTAACATTTCGTTTGTTTAACAAATGTGAAAAAAAAGTGCCAAATGTTTAACTGGTGTTAACGCGATGGGGCGATTTGTTAAACTATTTCAAAAAGGGAAAGATTTTATGCTGAAACATTTTGTAGTTACTAAAATTTGAAATAATTTTAACACCGAAATCGTTAAGGAACTCTTGTTTTTAACATTTCAAGTAGATTAAGTAAATAAAAATATCATTAAATATTATTGTTATGAAACAGACTACAAAACGCTTTTATGGCACACTTGCTGCCTTGGCTTTCTTTTCAGGAATTACTGGCTCTTTTGCCTTTACATTGGGAAACAAGATTGCTTCACGCAATACTAATGTTCCTACTTCTTCTTATGTAGTTGACTCAAATGAGGACCCTGAACCTAAATTCATGACTTGTTCTAACGCTGGCACTCCTGCTCAGCCTGTTGACCTCACAGAGGCAGCAGAGAAGGGATGTGCTTCCGTAGTATATATAAAGGTGACGGCTGGTGGCGACACGAAGGTTGTCCGTTATCGCAATCCTTTTGCCGACATCTTTGGCGATATGTTTGGTGATGAAGGTGTGCAGCAGCGTGTCTATAGGACTCCTAAGCAGCATTCGTCTGGTAGTGGTGTCATAATCTCAAGTGACGGCTATATCGTGACAAATAACCATGTGGTTGACAACGCGAGCAAGATAGAGGTCAAGCTTAACGACAATCGTGAGTTTACAGCTACAGTCGTTGGTACTGACCCTGCTTCCGACCTTGCCCTTATCAAGATTGACGCCAAGAGCCTTCCTGCCATTGTTATTGGTGATAGCGAGTCGCTCAAGGTAGGTGAGTGGGTACTTGCCATCGGTAATCCTTTCAACCTCACAAGTACCGTTACAGCTGGTATCGTGAGTGCAAAGGGACGTGGTAGCATGGGTACTAATGGCGTGCAGTCATTCATCCAGACAGATGCTGCCATCAATAAGGGTAACTCAGGTGGTGCTTTGGTTAATGTGCGTGGTGAGCTTGTGGGCATCAACGCTATGCTCCTTAGTGAGACTGGTGGCTATCAGGGTTACGGTTTTGCCATCCCAGTAAGCATCATGAAGAAGGTTGTTTCAGACATCAAGGAGTATGGTGCTGTTCAGCGTGCCGTACTTGGTATCAAGGGTGGTTCACTTAGCGACATCATCGACAGCAAGAAGTATGAGGATGAGAACTATGTATCTGACTATGGCACAAATGACGGCGTACTCGTGGACGAGGTCATCGAGAATGGTTCAGCAGAGGAGGCTGGTATCAAGAAGGGCGATGTCATCGTAGCCGTAGGCGACAAGAAGGTGACAAAGATGTCTGAGCTTCAGGAAGACCTTGCCAAGTTCAACCCTGGCGACAAGACTTCCATCACTATCATACGTGACAAGAAGGAGAAGAAGGTTAATGTGACATTCCGCAACATACAGGGTAGCACTAAGGTTACCAAGGCATTGAGCCTTGACAGTTGCGGTCTTGAACTCAAGGAACTTAGCGACAAGCAGAAGAAGGCTTACAACATCTCTAATGGTATTCAGGTATCTAACGTCAAGGCAGGTCCTTTCAAGACTGCTGGTTTACCTAAGGGCTTCATCATCCGTAAGTGTAATGGCTATGTAATCAAGACAATCGCAGACTTTGAGAAGGCTTTCAAGCTTGCCCTCGACTCTGAGGAGCGTGCTCTCTTCATCACAGGTCAGGTACCTGCTGGCGAGCCAAATGTCTTTGCCGTTATGTTCCCAGAGGAGTAGTTCATTACAATTAACAAAACTAAGAGAAGTGGTCTCATTGACCGCCGGGAAGTAATAAACAACTGAAAAATAGCAATTAGTAATTAACATGCCTTCCGATGGAGAGGTGGCAAACAGGAGGCATGGCTATTATAGAACCCGTCGCCTTGGCGACGGGTTTTTTATGTCTTTTTCAAAACAAAATAAAATACGAAAAAACTATGAAGCGAATTATTATCATGCTGGTGTTTGTGCTTAATGTCATGAACTTGATGGCACAAACTAAGATTATTGATTCTACTACCAAGTTGCCTGTGGCTTATGCCGTCGTGTATGATGGAAAGGGTACAGTTGTGGGGCAATCTGATGAATTAGGAGTGGTAAACCTGAAGAAAGGCACTAAGTATTCCATCTCCCACTTGGGGTATAAGTCATACGAGACGGATTTTTTTTGTGGTGAGAAGACGATTCTCATGTCGCCAACATCGTACGACCTGAAGGACGTGAGCGTTGAGGCAAAGCGAAAGAAATACTATCACGTAAGGTTTTACTATCGTATCGTCGAAGATGTCAACTCTATCATGAAGTATTACAAGGAGGGCTTTGTGGATTACTCCGTAAATACCAAAAACCGTAAGACAAAGTTGATTGGTAATACAGGTAGGACATACGTCTTGGATTCCCTGTTGAAGTTGGATGTGATGAGGTCGTTTATGGTAAGTGACGAGCATCTTGGTATTCCTTATTTGGATTCAAAGTCGCTTTATGAGAGGATTGTTAGTAATAAGAGAAACACCATTGATGAATCGGGTAATGTTTTATGTGGTACGGATATATTCGGTACTTATGTTAAGCATGAGAACTCAAATGAGGCGGTACTTTCGTTTGATGGATTATATCCAAAACAGCGTAAGGTGTTGAATTTGTTTGGCTACACTCAGGTGTTTGATAAGTTTCAAAACACGGAGGTCTTTCGTGATGACAATTTGGGTAATCATTCTCCTTTTGACATTAAGGCATTTTCTGCTTATCGACATTTCACGTTGAAGCATAAGAAGGAAGACATTACCAAGGACATAAATGTGAAGGACGAAGTATTTATCGTCTGTTCGGAATATTCGGATGAGAAAAACAAGAATTCTTTCTCAAGTATTACGGATGAGGTCTTGGATGAATACAGAACTAAGTATCCGTTGGAGAAAGTGCTCCTTGACCATATCCACAAGATGCGACGGAGAACTAATTTCCGAAAGTACATGGGGTAGGGGTGGACACGTCAAAGGCGTAAATACCTAATGTTTACCACGTGTAATATTTCGTTTTCTAAGATGTAGCCTTCGGGTCATTTAAACCAAAAAGTGATATTGTTGTCAAAAAAGGCAGATTAGGGATTTTACGTCTCTAATCTGCTTTTTTCATTACTAAGCCATAAACCAAATCTATGCGGAAAGTAATTGCATTATTGATGCTGATGGTCATCTCAGTATCTTCTGTTCAAGCACAAGTAAGACAACAAAACGTAAGTGTCACAAAGGGGGGAGCGTCTGTCAGGGGACGTGTTCTCGACTCGGAGTCGGGCGAGGCACTCGTGCAATGTACCGTTGCCATGATGTCTGCCGACACCACCAAACTCATTACTGGTACCGTAACTTCCGAGGACGGTAGCTTCGAGATAAAGAATCTTGCCAAGGGTTCGTACGTCCTCAAGATGTCATTCGTGGGTTATCATAACTATTTCCAGAAGTTTGACGTCACGGAGGCAAAGGGTACGCACCACCTTGGTACTGTGGTTATTGCCCCTATGAGTATCGCCCTCAGTCAGGCAACCGTCGTGGGACAGCTTCAGGAGATGGAGATGAAGGATGACACGGTTGTCTATAATGCTGATGCCTTCAAAGTGCCAGAGGGTTCTGTGGTCAACGACCTCATCCGTAAGCTCCCTGGCGTGGTCATAGATGATGACGGCAAGATAAAGGTCAATGGCAAGGAGTTGAAGAGGATTATGGTTGATGGCAAGGACTTCTTCCGTAACGACATGAATGCCACTCTTGAGAATCTGCCTACCAACATCATCAACAAGCTCAAAGTGTATGATAAGCAGAGCGACTTTAGCCGTATAACTGGTATAGATGATGGTAACGAGGAGACGGTCATGGACCTTACCCTGAAGAAGGGACAGAACAAGGGATGGATGGGCGACCTCAATGGTGCCTACGGTACTAAGGAACGTTGGCAGGGACGCATCAATGCCCGTCGCTTCAAGGAAGGCTTCTCTACGTTCATCTTCGGTAACATGGGAAACACGGGCAGACGTATCTCTGAGAATGGAGACAACACAAACGGCTCCATGGGTGGTAACATGGTCTTTGCCGTCAAGGATTTTGAGATAGGCGGTAGCGTCAACTATAGCGGTTCTAACAGTCGTAACCATCAGAACAGCTCTTCGCTCAGATACATGGGTAATAGGGAATCGTATAATAATAGGTTCAACCGTAACAAGAGCGTGAACAACAACTATTCGGGTAACTTCAAGATGGAGTGGAAGATTGACACGCTTACCACCATCGTGTTCAGCCCTTCGTTCAGCAAGGGAGACAACCATTCCGACAGTAATGGCGAGTCGCTTTCATTTAGCCATAACCCATACGTCGATGGTGTTACCAACCCTCTCACCGAGCGTCACCTTATTCCTGACAGCATAAAGCAGAACGAGACAACGTCAAGTTCATGGAATGGGGGCGACAATCTGAACTATGGCGGTAACCTTATGTTCAACCGTCGCCTTGGCGGTCGTCCTTGGTTTGGACCTGCCGCCGAGAAGGGAACGTCTGGACGAAACTTCAGCATCACCCTTCGTGGTAATGTGTCGGACAATAATAGTCATAACACGAACTATAACAACACATTCTATAATAGGAAAGACAGTACGGACGTAACCTACCGTAGTACCGAAACTCCTACGCGCTCACGTGACTATAGCGTCGGATTCTCGTACAACGAGCCTATCCTTCGCAACCTCTTTGCGCAGGTCAACTACCGTTACTCATACTCTAAGCGCAACTCAGACGGTCATAACTACGACTTTGGACTTATCGATGCCATAGGCGATAGCCTTTGGAACATCTATGGATTGTATGGCGCAGACGTACCTGACGACATACGTGAGCAGTACCTCTCCGACATGTACTCACGCTATACGGACAATCAGAACAAGACGCACAACGTAGATTTCTCACTCCGCTTTATCACCAAGCTTCTGAATCTTTCCGTGGGTCTCACGTCTGAGTTCCAGAACCAGCGTATGGAGTACCAGTACAACCGACTTGACACCATCGCTTCGCGTAACATCAGCCGTCTGTCTCCATCGCTCAATGCTCGCTTCACGTTTGCACGTCAGCACACACTCCGTCTCAGGTATCGTGGTAACTCATCACAGCCAAACATGACGGATATGTTTAACAATAGGGATGAATCCAATCCTTTGCGCATACGTGAAGGTAACCCGAACCTGAAACCATCGTTCACGAGCAACCTTTCAGCTGAATACCAGCGTTTCTTCGTGGAGAGCAAACGTTCCATTAATGCACGTGTGGTTTATTCAACCACAAGCAACTCCATATCAAATAGTACGGAGTACAACGATGCCAATGGTGGTACGGTCACTCGTCCGGAGAACATCAACGGCAACTGGAATGCAAGTGCCAACTTTGGCTTCAACACTCCGTTTATATGGGAAAAACTCTCGTTCGACACCAACACCGAAGGCTCTTACCGCCGTCGCATGAGTTACCTCTATCAGGATAACGTCACGATGGAGAATGAGGTAATCAACAAGTCGTTTCGTGAAAACATCTCCTTCTCCATCCGTCTTGAGGACATCGACATCCGTGCCAATGGTAGCTTGAACTATTCAACGATAGACAACGCACTCCAGCAGAACTCCAACCGCGATACCTACGACTTCCGTTATGGCGTGTCATCCACGGGTAACTTCAGCAACGGCTTTGGCTACTCCACGGACATCAATATGCAGAGCCGTAGAGGATATACTGGTGAAAATGCCAACACCAACGAGCTTGTGTGGAATGCCGAGGTGAGCTATCGTTTCCTCAAGCGTAGGGCAACCCTTTCCCTTCAGGCATTCGATATCCTCCATCAGCGCACCAACTACAACCGCCAGATGTCGGACAACGGATATAGCGATTCGGACAACAAGACCATCTACGCATATTACATGGCACGTTTCCAGTACCGTCTTACTCGTGTTGGTAGTCGTCGTCAGCAAGGTGCGCCAGACTTCGAGGCAGGCGAACGCTCAGCACAGGACAGACAGCCGCGCTTTGAACGCCAGAACAATAGGGGAGGCGATACCCCTCGCTTCCGTGTGAGGGGAAGGTAATGAAGAGGACATTAATTAGCCATTTGGCTTATTGTTTCATGAATAAAGCCGTTCGGAACAAGTGTCCGAACGGCTTTTATTTATCATTTCCCAAATCTGTAACTTTCCTTAAAGGAGTTAAGAAGTTGAAGAATTTTACTTCACGATTCCCTTTTCAAGGTATTCTGCGAGGTTCATGCGTACCTTCTGTGCAGCACCTTCTGCGGCAACCTTAGCCATATCTGAATCAACCATAATCTTGACGAGCTCCTCGAAGCTTGTCTTTGATGGGTTCCATCCAAGCTTTGCCTTTGCCTTTGTTGGGTCACCCCAGAGATTCACAACGTCTGTTGGACGGTAGAAGTCCTCTGATACCTCAACGAGTGTCTTGCCGATAAGGTTCTCAGGACCTGCAACGCAGATACCCTTCTCGTTCATGCCTTCGCCCTCGAACTTAAGCTCGATGCCTGCATGCTTGAATGCGTAGTATGCAAATTCACGTACAGAGTGCTGAACGCCTGTTGCGATTACGAAGTCCTCTGGCTTGTCGTTCTGGAGGATGAGCCACATACACTCTACGTAGTCCTTTGCATATCCCCAGTCACGAAGTGAAGAAAGGTTACCGAGGTAGAGCTTGTCCTGAAGACCCTGTGCGATGCGTGCGGCAGCAAGTGTAATCTTACGTGTCACGAATGTTTCTCCACGGCGCTCTGACTCGTGGTTGAAGAGGATACCTGAACAGCAGAACATGTTGTATGCCTCACGATATTCCTTTACAATCCAGAATCCGTAAAGCTTGGCTACTGCGTATGGTGAGTATGGGTGGAAAGGAGTGTTCTCGTTCTGTGGAACTTCCTCTACCTTACCATAAAGCTCTGAAGTGGATGCCTGATAGATGCGGCAAGTCTTTTCAAGACCGCATGCACGTACAGCCTCAAGCACGCGAAGCACGCCTGTTGCGTCAACGTCGGCTGTGAACTCAGGAGAGTCGAAACTAACCTGTACGTGGCTCTGTGCTGCGAGGTTGTAAATCTCTGTTGGCTTTACTTTGCCCACAACCTTAACGAGTGACATTGAGTCACCGAGGTCACCAAAGTGGAGGTGGAAGTTTGGCTGTCCTTCGAGGTGTGCTATACACTCGCGGAAGTCAACGGAGCTACGACGGATGATTCCGTGTACCTCGTATCCCTTACTGAGAAGAAATTCTGAAAGATAAGATCCATCCTGGCCAGTAACGCCAGTGATAAGTGCAACTTTTGACATATATATATGTATTAATAAATTTAATCCTTTGTTTTAGGAATGATTCACATTTTTGGCATTCTATTGCATAAATTTCTGCAAAAATACGGAATTTTATTGAAAGATAATTAGAAAATGCAGAAAAATGTGTGAAAATTACCTCTATTATTCATACATATCATTCGTATATCGTGGCAACGATGCGGCGAGAGCCACCGTAGTCGCGGAACTCGCAGAGGTAGATGCCTTGCCATGTGCCGAGGTTGAGACGGCCGTTGGTGATGGGTATGGTGATGCTCACGCCGAAGAGGCTGCTCTTGGCATGGGCAGGCATGTCGTCCGCTCCTTCAAAGACGTGGTCGTAGTATGGCTCGTTTTCCTTCACGAGGTGGTCGAGTATCTTTGACATGTCGGTGCGTACGTCTGGGTCGGCATTCTCGTTGATGCTGAGTGCGCATGACGTGTGCTGTACGAACAGGTTGAGCAAACCTGTCTGTGGAAGAGGATGGGGTAGGTTCTCCAGTATCTCGTGCGTGACGAGGTGGCATCCTCTGCGCTTGGCTGAAAGACTGAATTGATGCTGAGTAATCATAGACTTTGGTTTGTAAGTTTGTGAGTTTGTAAGTTTTTTGGTTCTTGCGGAGTGAGTTGTGCTGTGCGCCTATTGGAACTAAGTGAAGCGGTCTCACTGACCAAATGGAAGTAAAAACAGGCAAGTATTTCTCTCACAGCCCGTAGGGAGGTAAACAGAACAAAATCAAGAAAAAACAATTTTCTGAAATTTTTTTAACACAAAGGACACGGAGAACACAGACTTTTTTCTTTGTACGGATAAAATGAAACTCTGTTTTATTCTCTGAGTCCTCTGTGCTCTCTGTGTTGAAGCAATTATCGAGCAGAGTGAACTTACAATTTCCCTGACTTTATGCGGCTTACCACGCTGCGGAGAGCTGGTTTGTAGTAGCTCAACTCTATGCTGTCGATGGTGCGCATGAACTCGTCCATTAACTCTGGGTAGAAACGGCACATACGGTATGCCAGTTTCATACATAGCGTCTGGATGCCAGGAAGCTCCACGACGCTAACCATGTGCTCGAGACAGAAGTCGAGGAAGTCTGTTCGCAGGTCGTCCTCCGTTATCTTTAGTCGCTCTATGATGTTGAGTGATAGGCGGCATACGGCTGATTCATTGGTGTGCATGGCGAGGTCGATGAACTCGTTGAGCATTGGCTGGAGTTGCTCCAGTTCCTTGTCTGTTGCCTTGGTCATTGCCCATAAGGCGTTGCGGGCTACGTGTGCATCACTATTGAACATGAAGCGTTTAGCAAAGGATATGAAAGTATTGCTTTCACGCACTTCGTTGTATATTGCCAATACATCTTCGTCACCTTTTACTTTTGCCAATTGTGTGTCGGAAAACATGATAATGATATTTTAAATTTATGATGTCAAATTTATATTTTCAAGTTTATGCCTTCGGAACAAGCGTTCGGGACGCATAAATTATAAATTTGAAATTTGACATTTTATCGTCTCTTGTAATTTTTCGAGGAACATGGCTCCATGTCCTCCATCCATCTGTACATGGTGGAACTGAAATGATATTGGTAGCGTGGTTTTGAACCATCCCTTGCGGTATTTACCCCACATAACCATTGGGTTGCAGAACTTGTCCGTGTATTGGTTCACGATGCTGTCAAGCTCTGTCTGTATCATGGCTGAAGTGCCGATAACCATTGCGTCCTCGAGGAATGAACTCTGACATTCCGCGATTACCTTGGCGGTAAGTTCCATGTAGTCTTGACAGAACTGGGTGAGATCGTCAGAGTAGGGTATATCGCATGAGTTGAGTCCACCTTTGTTGTTGATGACAATCACGTTTATGGCTATGCTGTCGTACTTGTATAGCTTACCTTGTTCCGGAAGCAGATAGAACACGTCCATCTTGCTTGCTGCCTTGCCGATGCACCAACAGAGCAGGGCGTTGAACTTGATGCCTCTTTTGTGGCTCTGTTTCAGTACCCTGCTTACGTCGAATGTCTTGGTCAGAGTGACCATTGGCATTGGTGATGACATCCATAGGTCGAATGCCTGTGCACGTGCTGTCTCCTGTGGATTTATCTCGGTCTTCATCTGTCTTACTTCCTTGAAGGAATAGTGAATACTGGTGTCTCCTGATGATTGCCGCAGTCGTGGTGATCGCATGATTCCATTGAATCGCTTAACTGTCCGTCAACGTATGCCTTGAGTACGTCCTCCACCTTGCCGTGGCAACCACGGATAACTGTTATTCCATGTTCGTTGAGCTTATTGTATGCTCCCATACCCATGTTGCCTGCAAGCATGAGTGTGATGCCCATCTCTTGCATGACTGAAGCGATGTTTGACTTGCATCCGCATCCCTCTGGTGAGTCAAGGCGTTCAGACTTCTCTACCTGCTTCTGGGCATTGAGTGTAATTATTGTGTAGTAGGCACAGTGACCGAAATGGTCATCTACCATTCCGTCACGTGTTGGAATTGCTAAAATCATAATTATTTGTTTTTGTTTATTTTTTGAGAGCACAAATTTAGGCAAAAGTTATGATAAAAAATAATATTTTCAGAAGATTATGTTTGCCATACATATATTTATTGCTACATTTGCATGGGTAAGTACGAGCGTTCGAGTGAAAAAGTGAACCTTTAGCTCGACGGAGTCAAGAATGAAAAATAAAGTTTACTCTGTTCGCAGATTGGTTTCAGCACTGAGAACTCAGAGAATAAAAACAGAGTTTCATTTTATCCGTACCAAGAAAAGTTCTGTGTCCTTTGTGGTTAAATTTTCGTTATTAAAACAATCCGCAAGAACATAAAAACTTTAGAACTCACAAACTTAAAAACATAAATGTATGAACATTAAGGTCATTGTTGGTGACATTACCAAGCTTTCAGTTGATGCAATCGTAAACGCTGCTAATCGTTCCTTGTTGGGCGGCGGAGGCGTGGATGGCGCCATACATCGTGCGGCTGGCGTGGAACTGCTGAAGGAATGTGTGACACTCGGTGGCTGTGAGACTGGTCACAGCAAGATAACTGGTGCATATAACCTTCCTTGCAAGTATGTCATTCATACCGTAGGCCCTATCTATTATGGTAAGGGTGACGAACCTGCATTGTTGGCTTCGTGCTACAGGACGGCTCTTGACATTGCCAAGGAGAAGGGCATCAAGAGCATTGCGTTCCCTTGCATCAGTACTGGTGTGTATGGCTATCCAAAGGCGGAGGCTGCACAGATTGCCATACGTACAATACAGGAAAGCGACTATGATGGTGAGGTCATCATCTGTTGCTTTGACGAGGAGTCGGAGGAATGTTATAGGAAGGTGAGTTTTTAAGTTTTTAAGTTTATAAGTTTATAAGTTTTTGAGTTCTTAAGTTCGTGAGTTCTTGTGAATGGAAAACTAACGAAATAAACTATGAACTTAAGATTTGTGAGCAACCGCATAACCATATAACCGAAACATTTTTTACAAACACATAAAACTATATGAAGAAACTATTATTCTGCCTGATGGCAATGATGTCGGTAATGACTATTACTGCTCAGAGTGTATATGACTACAGCGTGAAGGACGATGCAGGCAAGGACGTGTCTCTTGCCGACTACAAGGGTAAGGTGCTCCTGATTGTCAATACCGCAACCAAGTGTGGATTCACACCTCAGTACAAGGAACTGGAGGCTCTCTACGAGAAGTATCGCAAGCAAGGACTTGAGATTCTTGACTTCCCTTGTAACCAGTTTGGAGAACAGGCTCCTGGTACGATAGCTGAGATTCATAAGTTCTGCACAGCAAATTTTGACATCAAATTCCCACAGTTCGACAAGATAGACGTGAACGGAGCTAACGCTCATCCTCTCTACACTTACCTGAAGTCACAGAGGGAGTTCGGTGGCTTCGATCTGAATGACAAGATAGGCAAGTTGCTTGATGACATGTTCCGTAAGCAGGATGCCAACTACGACAAGACTCCTGACATCAAGTGGAACTTCACCAAGTTCCTTGTGTCACGTGACGGACGCATCATCAACCGCTACGAGCCAACAGCCAAGAATGAAAGCATAGAGGCTGACATTGAGATGGAGCTTAACCCTGTGTTGAGTGCCATCATGGGACGTCGTTCCGTTCGCAAGTACCTCGACAAGGTGGTTGAGCATGAGAAGCTGGAAATCATCACTCGTGCTGGCATCAACGCACCAAGTGCCGTCAATCGTCAGCAGTGGCAGATACGTGTGGTGGAAGACCAGAAGCTGATGGCTGAATACAGGAACATGTTTATGGGTGCTCCAAACATCATCTGCGTGTGTACTCCAAAGAATGAGACGGAATACAACGCTGGATTGATGAGCGAGAACATAATGATTGCGGCTCAGTCAATGGGATTGGGTACTGTGTGTCTTGGCGGCCCTGTAAGAGCCATCAATGCCGATGAAAAGTACAAGCCATTGCTTGACCGCCTCGACATTCCTGACAACTACAAGCTCAGCTACATCATTGCCATTGGCTATCCTGCCGAACAGCCAAAGGCAAAGCCAAGGGATGCGTCAAAGGTCAAGTTCATCAAGTAATGCGTCAGAACTGGTAGCCAACGGCTATCCTCATGGCATTGTAACCATCTTCCTCCACGTACCTTGCACGTATCACGGAGGAATCGAATGACCTCTGTTGACTGTAATGCTGGTGTTCGTAGCCAATCGTGATGAATATCTCGTCAGAGCCTCGGCAACGGTAGGAAGCTCCAAGGCTTAATCCCATGCAACTGCCACCGGAAGCCGATGACGTGAGTGCATACGAATAGCCGATGCTGCCTTCCACAAACGGAGTGAAGCGATGCGGAGTCGTCATGTCCCACCTTAGCGTGGCGTATAGCGGCAGCAGTTCTGTTTCATACTTTGAAATACCTGTGCCTAATCCTGCGGAAAGGCGTGGGCGAAGGTAATACATAACTTTAGCGAATAGGTGTTTAGCATTATCCTGCGATTCGGGCAGAGGTATGCTGACACCTATTCCTGCTTGATAGTGCAACCTCTCGGATGTGTGTCGTTGTGCCATGGCGCAAAGACATAATGTGCAACAGAGCAAGAGAGCGTTTGTTCTTTTCATTTCAGTCGTATGTTTATTTGTTTTACAATGTTGAGAGCAGAGCTTATTCCGTTCATATCCGTGTGTACCTTGCCGTCAGAGCCGTCGGGCGAACTGTGTCCGATGAATGATGCCGTGAATGTTCCCTTGCCTGATGCCATGTCAATTTCAGCCTTGTAGATGAGGGCAGGTTGACCGCTTCCGTCCTCTCCTCCTGAATAGTAGGGACTGTTCACGTCGGCATCCTTGGTGTAGGTGTCATTGAAGTCCGTGGAGTGGTTCACTTCCACCATCACGTAGTAGTGGCTCATGTCTTTCTTGTTCACATAATAAGTGTCAAAGCCTTTGCGAGGCGTGGCACCAGTCATGGCATCCGTCACGGGATGATCCTTCGTAGGGCAGAATGAGCCATCATTGTTGCGAATGCCTCGTGAGTGACACCAGCAGGGTAGAGCCTCTTTCCTGTTGTTGCCATCAGCACCAATCCAGCCTCCCGTTGCAGCCTTGCGTGACACGTACACCGTTGAGACGTACATTCCGTTAGTGTCCTCAATCCATATCGCTATCTGTGGCGGATTCTTCTTCTTGATGCCAAGAAAGAGAGGGTAGTCGTGCAACCAATTGTCTCCTTCCTTTATCTCCACACACATGCTGCCCGTCTCGTAGGCACTCAGTTTCTTGTCGCAACTTGCGAACACATGGCTGGTGATTATCACAGCCAGTAGAATAGTAAATTTGTACATTTTTATAAGTTTTTAAGTTCTCAATTTTTTAAGTTCTTAAGTTCTTGTGGAGTGATTTGCGCTGTGCGCCTATTGGAACTAAGTGAAGCGGTCTCACTGACCAAAGGGAAGTAAAAACAGGCAAGTACTTCTCTCACAGACCGTATGGAGGTAAACAGAACAAAAACAAGAAAAAACAATTTTCTGAAAATTTTTTAACACAAAGGGCACGGAAGACACAGAGTTTTTCTTTGTACGGATAAAATGAAACTCTGTTTTATTCTCTGAGTTCTCTCTCTGTGTTGAAAACAATCAGCGAACAGAGTAAACTCTATTTTTCACTCTTGACTCCGTCGAGCTAAAGGTTCACTCTTCACTTTTTCGTTGCAAATCTACGTGTAAGGTAAATATGCTGCAATAGCTGGGGATGGAATGGAAAGGAACAGGGATGTAAACATACGAAAGTGACGAAATGCAAAGGCGAGGGGCAGAATGTAAGCATGAAAGGGCGTGTTTGTTAAAAATAAGAAGTACCTTTGTGGACATGAAAAAGATAATAGAAGAATCAGGATTGATATCCATCGTGGCACTGTTTGTGCTGTCGTTCCTACAGCCGTTCGGCATCGAGCAGATGACGGACAGGAGGATGCCGTTCATCATACTCATCTCACTTGTCGCATTTGTCGTGTCTGTCTTGTCTTTTGCGATTGAGAGGGCAGTGACGCACAGGGATGCAAGCACGGTCAAGGATATTTGCTTGTTCCATGTCATCAACATACCAATACTGTCAGCCGTCATCCTTTCGAGCATATCATGGTTCAGTTGGGGCAACCTTCACTCTGCATGGTACTGCACGCAGGGCGAGTTCTCCGTCATCAACTATCTTGTTATATGCGTTCAGGTGCTTCTCGTCTCCGTGTTCATCTTCGTGATGCAGGTGTACAGGTCAAAGAACGACAGGTTGCAGAAGGAGCTTGACATGATGAAGGCCATCAATGGGCAACTGGAACAGAGGACGGATGACGATGACACTGGAGGACGGAAACCGCATGATGTCATTACGCTCACGGGCAATGCAAACAATGCCGTGCTTGAGGTGTGCGTGGAGAATATCATCTTCATTGAGTCGATGGGCAACTATGCCAACCTGTGCATACTGAAGGACTATAAGGTTGACAGTCAATCCCTGCGCATCACGATGAAGCAGCTGCGGCAGATACTTGACAAGTATCCATGTATGTTTGCCTGCCACAGGGCTTTCATCGTCAATACCGACTACATACAATCCGTGTCTGGTCGCCACTCCACGGGTTACCAGCTCCAGATGTTCGGCACGGACAAGCTCATCCCCGTCAGCCGCACTTACTCCGACGAGTTGGAACAAAGGATAATGAAGGATTAACGACGTGTAATACTAAACAAGTTTACTATAATTTGTGTCTTTGGTGCATATTGAAATTACATATATGAAGGATTTTGCAGCAATAGATTTTGAGACGGCCAATTATGAGCGTTCATCCGTCTGTTCCGTGGGCATCGTCATTGTGCGTGACGGAGAGATGGTCGATTCGTTTTATTCGCTTATTCAGCCAGAGCCAAACTATTACAACTACAGATGTTCGCAGGTTCACGGCTTATGCTCCGACGATACGGATGATGCACCATTGTTCCCAGAGGTGTGGGCGCAGGTTGAGCCACTTATCGAGGGATTGCCATTGGTTGCACACAACAGGCCATTTGACGAGGGTTGCCTTAAAGCCGTCTTTCGTGTGTACCAGATGGATTATCCCGACTATGAGTTCTACGACACGCTATGCGTTGCGCGTCGCAAGTTCCGCCACCTGCCTAACCACCAGCTTCACACCGTGGCTGCCGAATGCGGCTATTGCTTGGAGAACCATCACCATGCCTTGGCAGATGCCGAAGCATGTGCATGGATAGCACGAGAGATACTGTAAAAATGTGAATTCAAAAATAAGCATTGATTTTTATACGAGTAATTCGTTGTTATTAAACTCTTTGCGAGAACAATATCAACCAAAGTTTACATTTACGTATGTTTACGAGTATACGGAGGTGTTGTAAGTGTCATTTTAGTGTAATAAATAAAGCGGATTATCATGTTGATAATCCGCTTTTATTTATTACTATAGTCTTATTATACATTTAAAAATATGGGGGGTAAATTAGGACATACCCATTCTGTTTTTGCATTAATATGTGATGTCTTTTCTCAAATATATAGTTGCGCTTGGTAACTAACTACAATGCTATTTCAATTGATAATCCTAATATTATGTTTGTTCGTTCCTTCAATACTATTGTAATTAGTGTACTCAATATTGTTTTTTTCTTTCCTCATAATTTTTGTTGACGGATAGTTTCTATTTATATGGAATACAAAAATATTTTATTGTTATTGCTCTGTTGAATAATTATTGTTACCTTTGGGCAGAAATTTAATCTTACTGAATTTTAACTTGTAGTTAAAGAGAAGTTAAAAAGAAGTTATATGGGAAGTTAAAAAGACGAATGCCTATCGCATCGTGATTTCAAAAACAATCCGCAAAGGGTATCGTCTTTTTAACTACACTATAACTACTCTATAACTCCTTGCAAGTAAAGCGTAAGCGATACTTGCTAAAGTTGAGTAATCTTTACTTAATATTAATCATCAATTAAAACTAACCTAAACTAAATGAAAAGGTTTTATCTTATGACGCTGTTGTCTGTTGTCGCATTGCAGACAAGAGCACAGGACTACATGCTGACAAGTGGTAATGTGGTCACGGAAATATCGTTTTATTCGACCGACATAGTGAGGGTAATGAAGTACCAGTCGTCGGATGCCCTTGGCAAGACCGACCCAAAGGTGGTGGTGACCATGACTCCGCAGACGGTAAGTCTCATGAAGAAGGAAGGTGCTCAGATTGACACTCTCCTTACGGAAAGGGTCATGGTTACTTGCAACAAGAGTACAGGGTTGCTCGGCTTCTACCGTCCAGACGGAACGGTACTCATCAAGGAACGTGCCAAGGCTACGTTCACCAAGCGTACGTCGCATACCATCGACCCTTATACCGTGTCACAGTCGTTCCGTCTCTCCTCTGGCGAGGCTATCTATGGCTTCGGACAGGTGCAGGACGGCAATCTTAATCATCGCAACACAAGCTACAGTCACATGGTACAAAACAATATGTCGGTATGGATGCCTTACTTCCATTCCACTCGTGGCTATGGCCTTTACTGGGACTTGTACGGTCCTTGTGACTTCAGCGACAACTCATCGACGGGTGCTACGTTCAAGACGGAGGCAGCTCATGCCGTCGATTACTATGTGCTGGTAGGTGCTGAAGGTGATGGCGACGATGTTGTTCGTCGTGTACGTGAATTGACTGGTAAGGCTACGATGGTGCCTCTGTGGACATACGGCTATTTCCAGAGCAAGGAACGCTACCAGAGTGCCATGGAGACGCTTGAGGTCATGCAGAAGTACCGTTCGCTCAATGTCCCTCTCGACTGCGTGGTGCAGGATTGGCAGTACTGGGGCGACAACAACCAGTGGAACGCCATGGAGTTCCTCAATCCTCAGTTCAAGACCAACTACCCAAAGATGATTGACGGTCTTCATGCCGATGGTGCGCACCTGCTTATCTCGTTCTGGGCAAACTTCGGTCCTGACACTAAGCAGTACAAATACTTCAAGGAATACAACCAGCTGATGAAGCAAGGTAATGAGATAATGACAACCACTTATCCCGCAAACTCAGGAGTGGCAATCTACAGTCCTTATCAGAAGTCGGCTCGTGACTATTACTGGAACTGCCTCTATGACGGATTGGTAAGCAAGGGCGTGGATGCCTATTGGGTCGATTCGTCAGAGCCTGACCATTACCAAGGAGGCGACGACTGGGAGACAACCAACGACTTCGTGGTGCTGAACAAGGGTGGGGAAGACAATGCCACACTCAACCCTCTGTCATTGGAGAGTCAGCACACATGGCGTTCGTTGCGCAACGTGTTCCCTCTTGTCCATGCCAGTGGAGTGTATGACGGACATCGTGCGCAGAAGTCAGAACTTACGGAGGCAAAGCGTGTGATGATAATGACTCGTTCGGGCTTCGTCGGTATGCAGCGCTATGGTGCAGGAACATGGAGCGGCGACATTACGGCATCGTGGGAGACACTTGCCAAGCAGATTCCTGCTGCCCTCAACTATTCAGCCTGTGGCATTCCGAGCTGGAACAGCGACATTGGCGGTTTCTTCAATGGCTCATACCAAGGAGCAGGACAGGCAACATACAATGAACTATACTGTCGCTGGATTCAGTTCGGCACATTCTGTACCATCATGCGTAGTCATGGAGCAGGAACCGACCGCGCCATATATCAGTTTGGCAAGGAAGGCGAGAGCTACTATGACGTAATCAATCGCTATATCCACTTGCGCTATGCCTTGTTACCATATATTTATAGTACGGCACGTCAGGTTCATGCCTCCGACTATTCGTTCATGCGTGCCATGGGTATTGCCTATCCATCGGATGCGACAGCCATTGCCCAGAAGGACGAGTTCATGTTTGGACGTGACCTTCTCGTAGCACCTGTCGTACAGGCTCAGGCAACGAAGCGTAGCGTCTATCTTCCAAAGGGAGATGACTGGACGGACATCTGGACGGGCGAACAGCATAATGGAGGAACGAGGGTGGCACGCAACGTCAATCTTGCTCTTATGCCTCTCTACGTGCGTCAAGGCTCTATCCTTCCGTGGGGAGCTGACACACAGTATAGTTCACAGAGCAACTGGGACAATCTTGAGATTCGCATCTATCCCGGAGCTGATGGCTCGTTCACACTTTATGAGGACGAACGTGACAACTACAACTATGAGAAGGGTAGTTACACAGAGATTCCTTTCACATGGGACGATGCCACTCACACGCTTACCATTGGAGCACGTCAAGGCTCGTTCGATGGTATGCTTGCCAACCGTACCTTCCGCATCGTGCTTGTCGATGCCGATAAGCACGTAGGCTTAGGCATCAAGCAGTCGGTACGTTTCAGTAAGGACGTAGCATACGACGGAAACGAGATAAAGGTACATATAGATAATGACAATCTCATTACGGAGGAAAGTTCAGTCGTCAAGTCCGTTCAGGTCACTCCGACCGATGCAAAGCTGTTCCTTGGACAAACCAAGACTATTGCCGTAAATGCCTTGATGGGTGACGGAACGAAGCAGACGGTCACTCTCGATGCCGTGTTTGAGACAACCGACCCTAATATTGCCGTTGTTCGTGACGGAATCATCTATGCAGGTCAGCAGGAAGGACAGACGGATGTGAATATAACATACACCGACGCCATGGGTACGGAGCATTATGCCACAATCAACGTGGATGTGTCCATTCCTGCAAACATATACACATGGAAGGCATACGACTGGTATCGCAATCGTGTGTCCGACCGCCTCTCAGCATCTGACATCTCCTACAGCAACAAGGACAACACCATTACCATCACCAAGAAAGGTGCTCAGAACATAGCACTCCGCTACAAGGAGCAGAAGTACATGGCTCCGGGTGTAAAGTATCTTGTGGTGGTTGCTACGGATGTGTCTAAGACAAAGACCGATTCACAGCTATGGTTCATCAATGGTCGTTGGGTGAATGTAGTCAATCCTTCCGATGTACGAACCCTCAGCGATGGCCGCATTATGTTGGTATGGACAATGGACGAACTCACGGGTTACGAACTCACGGGAGAGACGGTATTTGGACTTACATCCACCAATGCACAGGGACGTTCAGTCATCAGCTACGTAGGCTTCACTTCCAACGTCAACAATACCGTGAAGGAACTCAACGAGGCAGTAGGAATTCAGGACGTGACAGAAACAGCGCCGTCATCAACCTTTTCCATATTCGCTCCAGACGGTACGCC
>JAFZVY010000060.1 GCA_017617575.1 Bacteroidaceae bacterium
GGGGTCGTTGGTTCAAGCCCATCCTGAAGCGCACATATAATGAACGCTGTTTCATGCAAATGCGTCCTTAGCTCAGCTGGTAGAGCAATTGACTCTTAATCAATGGGTCCAGGGTTCGAATCCCTGAGGGCGTACAATCTGCAAAGATTATTCGACCGAAGTCGTGGAGCAGTGTTGGAGAGATGGCAGAGTGGTCGATTGCATCGGTCTTGAAAACCGACGTACTGAGAGGTACCGGGGGTTCGAATCCCTCTCTCTCCGCAAAACAAGAGCAGCCTTAGGGTTGCTCTTGTTGCGTTTTGAGAGGAGTGGATGGGAACCCGAGGGTTCGTTATCGCGTAAGCGCTTTCGTAGAAAGAATCCCTCTCTTCGCACCAAAAAAGGGAACTTTTGAGTTCCCTTTTTTTTGTTGTTGTACGCTCGGCATGAGTAATGTCTGGGACAGCCGATTTTCCCAGTTGGTGAACGCCATCGATTTTTGCAGACATGGTATAAGAAATGCTGCTGTTTTTGCTGATTTCTCCTCATTCTTTTGTGTTTTTCTCAGATTTTCAACTATCTTTGTACATCGATATGACAAAACATTTAAGAAAATAGTATTATGATAGAACTGAATGATTTGAAGGAGCCATTTAACAAAGTGCCCAATGTGCCAAAAGGAGATTGGTTCCAGAAAAAATGTGAAGAAATTGCGGATGAACTCTTCAAAAATTATTGTATCAATTGTAATGATAGAAAGTTCTATTTTGCAGAAATAGAATTCTATTATTACGAAGAAGGTGTTTGGGATGATGACTGGAATAAGGTGACATACGCAAGAGATGGTTATAAAGCAGGTGATTTGTTTTATCATTTAAGCGGAGTTGATGTCTGTTTTGAAAGTAATTTGAAGAAAGAAAAAGCAACTTTTTCTGGTAAAGGTGGTGGCATTTTAATTAGGGCAATGATTGATTCAGAAGATGAAAATAGTGGTTTGATTGTAGGTCCTCTGACATGTAAAGACATAATGCTAAATGCATGTAAAGTAGGGGAAATGCCAAAACTGGAGTGGTTTGCAAATAAACGAACTTCCAAGGTGGTTTCAACGTATCGTTTCTTAGGGAAAAGCGACTTTGATAAGATTGAGCCATCCTCAAATGAACATCAAAATAAAGATGGCAATCTCAAATTAGCATATTTTGATTCATCTATTCCAGATAAAGATTGGAATACAGCCAGATCATCGTATTATTCAAACAGATTAAAAAAATATGAACAGCAATAATTGGAACTCCCTCTACGGCCTCTATCACGGCAATCACATGGTTGATAGTTTGATGGATACTGTGTTCTTCTCTGGCTTGTTGCCAGAGCGATGTCCCGAGCTGTATCAAAGTCTTGATAAGATTTTGAATGAGAACGGTATTGACCACAGGTTGCTGAATAATACAAAAGATATTTGGTGTCGTGATTATATGCCTATTCAGACGAACGAGAAACGTTTTGTGTTCTACAAATACAACCCCAACTATCTGCAAAAGAAATGTTATCTACGCACAATCACGGATGTGAATAACGTGGGTAATATTGAATGTCTGCGTCGAGACGGTGATGTGCTTGACCTTGACTTGGTGATTGATGGAGGCAACGTGGTGAGGTGTGGCGACAAGATTGTGATGACGGAAAAAGTGTTCTTTGAGAACAAAGAAAAGTCTCGCAGCGAAGTTCGACAGCTATTAGAAGAAGCGTTAGAGTGTGATATCATATTTTTGCCTTGGGACAGAGAGGAAACATATGGACATAGTGATGGTGTTGTTCATTTTGTTGGAGATAACCGTGTGCTGATGACTAACTATGCAGATTTTGATGCTAAGAAGGCTCGTCAGTTTAGGGAGATTCTGGAAAAACACATGGAGGTTATTCCGCTAACATACAATGTAAAGCAAAAGCATCAGCGCAGTTGGTCTTACATAAACTTCTTGCAAATAGGAAATTTGGTGCTTGTCCCTCAATTGGGAGTACCTGAGGATGAAATGGCACTACAGCAGATAGAAGCAGCTATGCCTCGTTGCAAGGTAATTGGAGTGCCATCATTAGAATCAGTACGCAAGGGTGGTGCATTAAACTGCATATCTTGGAATGTTGCGACAACCCGATGGAACAAAGGTTTCATGGGTGAAGAATTCAAGATTCATTGACGCCCATTAAGCTTGATAAAGAAAGCCGCAGAAGAGGGACAAAGAGATTGTCAATGTAACTTGGGGTATTGCTTTTTTTACGGACAAGGTGTTGAAGAAGATAAAGTCATTGCTAATCAATGGTACGAAAAATCAGCCAAACAAGGTAATGTTAATGCGCAATTCAATTTGGGCTTAAGCTTCTATGAAGGTGAAGGTGTATAAAAAGACTATGCCAAGGCGATGCATTGGTTCAATAAGGCTGCGGAATTTGGGGATGAAGGTGCAAAGGGAGTGCTTTCAAAGTTATTATAGAAGAAGGTAAAACATGGTATTGCCTGATGTCAATTATTGTTCCTATATTGGTGTTCTTCGGTACTTGTCATTTGTGTCTATTCCTTTGTGTAAATACGATAAGTCGGTGAACGTGAATACACACAGTTTTGTCCTTTAAAATTAGCTGGAAATAGGCGGATTTTTTGTGCGCGTAGAAAAAAATCTTCGTACGCGTACAAAATCAAATTCTTTCGTGAGGCAGATATTTTTTCTTCGGGACAGAATTCTGTTAAATTGTCTTTATTAGTTTTATGCATCTCGGAATTTTACGATAAGTCATCCCGAAAGCCATGAAAGAAAATCGTACATAAAGAGCAAATGCACCGTACACATTTCTTGTCTCTCGTACTAATGATAGTTTGCGAATGGACTATCATTAGTAAGTATTAACAACAAAGCAGGATGTTTCCGATGTGTGGAAATATCCTGCTTTTATTATGTGTGTGACGTGAGTATCATACTTACGTTTAGGGTTTTATGATTGCTATCGTAAAAAGTAAAATACTATTTTGTACCAAGTTTTTTTTGTTTCTATGTTTAATTTAGACTACCATGAAAAGTTTTTTAGACTACCATGAAAAAATATTATAACTACCATGAAAATAAATTTTGACTACCATGAAAAATGTGTGAAGTGGCGTTGTTTTTGCTTTTATAACCAAATAAGGGTGGAGGGGGATGTGTTAAATAACCATAACTTAGCGGAATCGTGTGTAGTTTTGTGGATTCCGCTGGTTTATGGTTTGTGTTTTAGTTCTATTTGTTGGTGAATAAAAAAAGCTTCCAAAGGAAATTCTTTGGAAGCTTTTTTTGTTTATATGTGTAAGCCTATTAGATAAGCTCTACTGAACGCTGAACGAACTTGTTGAGTGCTTCGCCACGGAGGAGACCGTTCTGGAGAAGTGCAAGGTCAATGAGCTGGCTGACAATCTTGTTGTCCTTGAGCTCTACCTTGATGTCCTTTGTAGGCTCTGCCTTCTTCTCGCCTTCCTTTGGCTCTGGAGCTGGAATCTCAATATCTACGGCTACAGCCTGTGCGTCTGTGAGTACCTTCTTGATAAGAGGGTGGTCTGTGTTGAGCACGAGGTTCATCATGTCTGGCATATCGCCATAGAATGCCATTCCTGGCTGGAGGCGTGCCATGTCCTTCATACGGCGCATGTACTCGCTCTGTGTGATGATGACTGGTGCTGCAGTCTCGCCAAGAGCCTGGCTGTCTACCATGAACTCTGTCTTGTCAATCTTAGGGAGGTTGCCCTGGAAAGCCTTGCTGAGGATTGTCTTGTCACGCTCTGCAAGCTCGCTCTTCTTCACGTCTTCCTTTACGATAAGGCGGTCGATGATGTCTGAGTCAACGCGTGTGAAGCGGCTCTTCTCAAACTTCTGCTCGAACATTCCTACCATTGCTGGGTCAAGCTGTCCGTCGAGGAGAAGTACGCTGTAGCCCTTCTTCTGTGCAGCCTCGATGTAAGAGTACTGATCCTGCTTGTCCTGTGCGTAGAGGTAGATGAGGTTGCCGTCCTTGTCTGTCTGGTTGTCCTTGATGAGAGTCTGGTACTCGTCGTATGTGAAGTACTTGCCCTCTGTATCCTTGAGGAGTGCAAAGCTCTTTGCCTTGTCGTAGAATCCCTCGTCAGAGAGCATTCCGTAGTTGATGAAAATCTTGATGTCATCCCACTTCTGCTCGAAGTCCTTGCGATCCTGAGTGAAGAGGCTCTTGAGACGGTCGCTCACCTTCTTAGAGATGTATGTTGAAATCTTCTTTACGTTAGAGTCGCTCTGGAGATATGAACGGCTTACGTTAAGAGGAATGTCTGGAGAGTCAATTACACCGTGGAGAAGTGTGAGGAACTCTGGTACGATGCCTTCAACTGAGTCTGTTACGAACACCTGATTGCAGTAGAGCTGAATCTTGTTCTTCTGAATGTCGAAGTTTGTCTTAACCTTAGGGAAGTAGAGTACACCTGTTAGGTTGAATGGGTAGTCCACGTTGAGGTGAATCCAGAAGAGTGGCTCGTCGCTCATTGGGTAGAGCTTGCGGTAGAACTCCTTGTAATCCTCATCCTTGAGGTCGGCTGGCTTCTTTGTCCAGAGAGGGGTAGTGTCGTTGATTACATCGTCCTCGTCTGTGTCAACCATCTTCTTCTCCTTGTCGTCCCACTTGCTCTTCTTTCCGAATGCCACTGGGATTGCGAGGAACTTGCAATACTTATTGAGAAGCTCCTTAATCTTGCTGCTCTCAAGGAAGTCCTTGCAGTCGTCGTCAATGTACATCACGATGTCTGTACCGCGGTCTGCCTTGTCGCATTCCTCGATTGAGAATTCTGGGCTACCGTCGCAGCTCCATTTTACAGCCTTGCTTCCTTCGCGCCAGCTCTTTGTGATAATCTCAACCTTCTTGCTGACCATGAATGAAGAGTAGAAACCGAGACCGAAGTGTCCGATGATTGCATTTGCATCTTCCTTGTACTTGTCGAGGAAGTCGTTTGCACCTGAGAATGCAATCTGGTTGATGTATTTGTCAATCTCCTCCTCTGTCATACCGATACCGCGGTCGCTGACAGTAAGAGTACCTGCTTCCTTGTTTACTGACACCTTAACCGTGAGGTCGCCAGCCTCGCCCTGAAGCTCACCCTTTGTAGCAAGTGTGCGAAGCTTCTGTGAGGCATCAACTGCGTTACTTACTATCTCACGAAGGAAGATCTCATGATCGCTGTAGAGGAACTTTTTGATGACGGGGAAGATGTTCTCTGTAGTAACCCCGATATTACCTTTCTGTGCCATTTTATTATAGTGTTATTATTTTTTATTCCGATGCCATGGTATATGCAAAAAAAATGCCAGCCATGTTGTGGCTGACATTTTGGCAAAAATTATTTGAAATTATTGATTATTTATTCTTCGCTTTCACCAGGACTTTTCCGTCTTCAAGTACAGCCTCGATGGTTGCACCTTGCTGGATGTCGCTTTCGACTATGACTTCGGATATTCCGTCCTCAAGATGCTGCTGGAGTGCACGGCGGAGTGGGCGAGCGCCAAACTGCTTGTCGTAGCCTTTCTCTGCGATGAACTTCTTTGCTTCGTCCGTAATCTCAAGGTGGTAGCCGAGGGCTTCAACCCTGTCGTAGATACCTTTCAACTCAAGGTCGATAATCTTGACGATGGCATCAAGCTCGAGCTGGTCGAAGGTGATAATCTCGTCAATACGATTGAGGAACTCAGGTGAGAACTGCTTGTTAAGTGCCTTCTGAATGACGCTTCGGCTTACCTCCTGGTCATTCTTTCCAGCCATTGCGCTGAATCCCACGCCTCGTCCAAATTCCTTGAGCTGACGTGTTCCGACGTTACTTGTCATGATAATGATGGTGTTGCGGAAGTCAACCGTACGACCGAGGGTGTCTGTAAGTCTGCCGTCGTCCATGACCTGAAGAAGAAGGTTGTACACGTCTGTGTGTGCTTTCTCTATCTCGTCAAGGAGGACTATGCTGTATGGCTTGCGACGTACCTTCTCCGTAAGCATTCCACCTTCCTCGTATCCAACGTAGCCCGGAGGTGCGCCTACAAGACGGCTGGTCGTGAACTTGTCCATGTATTCGCTCATGTCAACGCGGATGAGTGCATCGCTGCTGCCAAACATTCGCTCGGCAAGCTTCTTGGTGAGATATGTCTTTCCCACTCCAGTAGGACCGAGGAACATGAATACTCCTGTAGGGCGGTTTGGGTCTTTGAGTCCCACGCGGCTGCGGAGTATTGCGCTTACGAGCTTGTCGATGGCTGCATCCTGTGCTATGACGGAGTCCTTGAGCGCCTGACGCATTCCCTTGAGCTGTGCACCTTCTGTCTGTGCCATCTTCTGTACAGGGATGCCTGTCATGATGCTTACGGTGTCTGCCACAATGTCAGCATTTATTGTCTGACGTTGTTCCTGCTGTGATGCTTCCCATTCCTGTTTCCTTGCCTTCAAGGCTTCTGTCTTGATGCGAACCTCGTCGCGGAAGTTGGCTGAAAGCTCGTAGTTCTGGTTCCTTACGGCTTGTTCCTTGTTCTTGTTTGCCTCGGCAATCTCCTTCTCCATATCCTCTATGTCCTTTGGCACGGATATGTTGTTGATGTGTACGCGTGAGCCTACCTCGTCAAGTGCGTCGATTGCCTTGTCCGGGAACTGGCGGTCGGTGATGTAGCGTGCCGTGAGTTCCACGCAGGCCTTGAGAGCCTCCTCCGTGTATGTCACGTTATGGTGTGATTCGTAGCGCTCCTTGATGTTGTGGAGTATCTCGAGTGTCTCCTCCTTTGAAGGCTGCTCTACGATAATCTTCTGGAAACGTCGTTCGAGTGCGCCATCCTTCTCTATGCTCTTGCGATATTCGTTGAGGGTGGTAGCTCCTACACATTGTATCTCGCCTCTTGAGAGTGCTGGCTTGAGCATGTTGGCAGCATCCATCTGTCCTGCCTGGTTTCCTGCTCCCACGAGACTGTGTATCTCGTCGATGAATACTATGATGTTAGGGTTGGCACGCAGTTCCTTGATGATGGAACGCATACGCTCCTCGAATTGTCCGCGGTACTTTGTTCCTGCCACGATACCTGCCATGTCAAGTGATATGATGCGCTTGTCAAAGAGTACTCGGCTCACCTTGTGCTCGTAGATGCGTGTGGCAAGTCCCTCGATGATGGCAGTCTTTCCTACTCCTGGTTCGCCGATAAGCACAGGGTTGTTCTTCTTGCGGCGTGAGAGTATCTGTGCCATACGCTCAATCTCTCGCTGACGGCCTACGACTGGGTCGAGCTTTCCTTCTGCTGCTGCCTTGGTGAGGTCAAAGCCGAAGGAGTCGAGTGCTGGAGTGTCAGAGTTAGGCTTCTTCTCCTTGGCTGTCGTAGTGTTACTTCTGCCAGCTGATGGTGGTGGAGAGGCAAGTTCCTCGTCCTCATCTTCCTCGTCAAGGCTCACACCTGCCTTTGGTACGGAGTGCGTTGGCTGTGAGAGGGCGTTTGAGAGTGCCTGATAAGTGATGTTGCTATCCTCAAGGATGCGTGCAGCAAGGTTGTCCTTCTGCTTCATGATGGCAAGCATGAGGTGTTCGGCATCGCTTGCCTTGCTCTTCTTGAGACGAGCTTCAAGGATGCTGAGACGGAGCACGGTTGACGACTTGTCGTTGAACGCTATGTCGTTGGACAGTAGCGTGATGGCTTGGTCGCGGAGCATCGACTCGAGGTTGCTCTTCACCGTAGGAATGTCAAGATTGAACTTTTCAAGAAGGGTAGTGATGGCAACGTTGTCTCCATCGCGAATGATGCCCAGCAGCATGTGCTCCGGACCTATGAAGTCGTTGCCAAGGCGAAGTGCCTCCTCCTTGCTGTATGTCAGTATCTGACTCAGTTTCTGTGTATATTGATTGCTCATTTACTTGTTTCTATTGTGTTACCATCACTTATCCTGCAAAGTCTATGCCAAGATGATTTTGTGTCAGTTCTTCCCTAAATCTTTGTCGTGTAGAATGAGTTTGTGCTGACAGCGTAATACTGTCAGCACAATTCGTGTTTTTTAATTGATAATTGACAATTGATAATTGATAATTAGCAGTTAACAATTAACAATTAACAATTAACAATTAGCATGCAAGTCCTACCATTTTTATTTATGATATTTCATTTGCAGTTTTTTGTAGATATTCTCCGAATGGCTCTCCCCATATAGGGGGAGATGTCCGAAGGACAGAGAGGGTCTCTTAGTAAGAACGTGCGATGAGTACACGGTACTTAGCAGGCTTGCCGCTCACCATGTCTGTACCAGGAGTCTGCTCGAACATGAATGGCACACAACGGATTGTAGCCTGAGTGTCCTCCTTTATCTTTGCTTCTGTCTCTTCTGTTCCGTCCCAGTGGCAGAGGAAGAAACCGCCGTCCTTTACCTTCTCCTTGAACTCCTCGTAGTTGTCGCACTCGTAGATGTGTGAGTCGCGGAATGCCTTTGCCTTTGCGAGGATGTTCTTCTGAATCTCGTCGAGGAGGTTCTTGATGTATGCCTCGATGCCCTCGATGCTTACGTTCTCCTTCTCGAGTGTGTCACGACGCATTACCTCTACGATTCCCTGCTCAAGGTCACGTGCTCCGAGGACGAGGCGTACAGGTACACCCTTGAGCTCGTAGTCAGCAAACTTGAAGCCTGGACGCTTGTTGTCTGCGTTGTCGTACTTGACGCTTACGCCCATAGCGCGGAGGTTGTTCACGATTGCGTTTGCCTTCTCGTCGAGCATCTGCATCTGGTCGCCCTTGCCGATAGGGATGATGACAACCTGAATAGGTGCGAGTGCTGGTGGGAGTACGAGACCGTTGTCGTCAGAGTGTGTCATGATGAGAGCACCCATGAGACGAGTAGAAACACCCCATGAAGTAGCCCAAGCGTACTCAGGCTTGTTGTCCTTGTTGAGGAATGTAACGTCGAATGCCTTACCGAAGTTCTGTCCGAGGAAGTGTGATGTTCCTGACTGGAGAGCCTTACCGTCCTGCATCATAGCCTCGATAGTGTAAGTGTCAAGTGCACCTGCGAAACGCTCTGTCTCGCTCTTTACACCCTGGATTACAGGAACAGCCATGTACTCTTCTGCAAACTTGGCGTAGATGTTAATCATCTGCTTTGTGCGCTCCTCAGCCTCCTCGCGAGTAGCGTGGGCTGTGTGTCCCTCCTGCCAGAGGAACTCTGAAGTACGGAGGAAGAGGCGAGTACGCATCTCCCAGCGCATCACGTTACACCACTGGTTGCAGAGGATTGGAAGGTCGCGATATGAGTTAATCCAGTTCTTATATGTGTTCCAGATGATTGTCTCTGATGTTGGACGAATGATAAGTTCCTCCTCAAGCTTGGCTGATGGGTCAACCACAACTCCGTCGTGAGTCTCGTTAGTCTTGAGACGGTAGTGAGTTACAACGGCACATTCCTTAGCAAAACCTTCTACGTGCTCAGCCTCCTTTGAAAGGAATGACTTAGGGATGAGAAGTGGGAAGTATGCGTTCTGAACTCCAGTTTCCTTAAACATCTTGTCGAGTTGCTGCTGCATCTTCTCCCATATAGCATATCCGTAAGGCTTGATGACCATACATCCACGAACGTCTGCCTGCTCTGCAAGGTCAGCCTTCATTACGAGGTCATTGTACCACTGACTATAGTTTTCGCTGCGCTTTGTCAACTCTTTTAATTCTTTTGCCATAATCTTATATATTGTTTATCTTTTTATTTCGTCAGATGAAAGTAAAAAAGAACTTTTATGAAGGACAACACTCCGCTGCCGTTGTTTTTGTTCTCGGCATTCTTTGTGTCCCCGAACGGTTCAGAAGGCATGTACTGTATAGAGTTCCTTCTATTTCGGAGGCATAAATAAGTGATTTGAGGGTTGAAAATCCTTGTCCTTTTCCTTTCGTACTGCAAAATTACGCATTAAAAATGAGATTTTTTGCGTTAGCATGAAAAAAAATGGAAAAATATGTAGGTAAGTCGTATAAAACACCTAAATTTGCGCATCGGTAAATGAAACCATGATAAGTTAAGTGAAGTTACCTTGAAATGCAAAGATACTAACAGACTATCGTCTTTTTTTTACCTCAACGCTTCTCGAGGGCAACATAAATATTTCTATTACGTTTAGCTCCTTGGAGCATGCAAAAAATGAGTGAACTTAATAACTTAAATAAAACTAACTTAAAAACATTAGAATTATGAAAAATTCAGGTTTTGTAGCACTCTTTATGAGCGCGTTGATTCTTCTTTCATCTTGTGGTGCAAGCAATACTACTAAGGGTGCCCTCATCGGTGGTGGCGGTGGTGCTGCTCTCGGAGCTCTCGCTGGTCGTCTTGTTGGTGGCAACGCTAAGGGTACAGCTATCGGTGCTGCTGTAGGTGCTGCTGTAGGTACAACTGCTGGAGTCCTCATCGGTAAGAAGATGGATAAGGCTAAGGCTGCTGCCGCTGCTGCTGCTGCTAACGCAAACGTTGAGACAGTAACAGATGCTAACGGTCTTGAGGCTGTTAAGGTTACATTCGACAATGGTATCCTTTTCGCTACAGGTAAGTCTGCTCTTCAGGTTTCTGCACAGACAGAGCTTAAGAACTTCGCTACAAAGGTTCTTAACGTATATACAGATTGTGACGTTGCTATTCAGGGATATGCTTCTTCTGATGGTTCAGACGCTACAAACCTCACTCTCTCTCAGAACCGTGCTGACGGTGTGAAGAACTTCCTCGTAAACTCTTGTGGCGTTAACGCTTCACAGATTAAGGAGGCTAAGGGTTACGGTGAGACTAACCTCGTAACTAACGCTGATGGTACTGAGAACCGTGCTGCTTCTCGTCGTGTTGAGGTTTACCTCTACGCTTCTGAGGCTATGATTAAGGCTGCTGAGGCAGGTACACTCAAGTAATCTAAGAGTAAACTTAGTCACATAATATGATGGGATGTTGCAATCGCAGCATCCCTTCTTTTGTTTCTTTTCCTGTAAAGGGTGCCGTTTTTTTACGTGTTTAGAAACAGGACGAGTTCTTGTGCCTTGTAGGGAAGAAGCTGTGCTCCAATCCTCATTCCTTGATAAATCCTACGGTTACGGTTACAGTTGGGTACAGTTTTTTTTCGAGGTGTCTCTTTTTTCTCTTTTCTTCTTTTTGTCATATATATTTAATATATAAATAGTTATATATAATAATATGTAAAAGGCAAAAAAACGAAAATCCAAAAATTTAACTGTAACCAACTGTAACTGTAACCAAAAAGAAAAGTTTTACAATGTCATAAAAAAACTCATGCAAACTCAACCAATCTCTGATTGACTTTTCGCGTTGTCGTATCTTTGCACCGTGGATTTGAAACGAGTGGTAATCCACTTCCCTCGGCAGGGAGATTTTTCTCTCTCGGCAGAGAAATAAAGAGGGTAATCAGGGGAGAGGCTAATAAAATGTAATTGGTTAAATTAAAAAGCTTGTTGTCATGTGTTCGTCTTTGTTATATAATTGCTACCTTTGCGGCGTTTTATTAAGAAAATTGGTAAAAGGATAGGATGGAAAAAGTCTTATATTACGTAAAGCAAACGTTAAAGTGGGGTGCAATAGCATTCTTTGGCTCCACATTCTTCATGGTTGTACTCTACAAGTATGTTCCTGTACCAGCATCGCCGCTTATGTTCATAAGGTGCTATCAGCAGGTTAAGAACGGACAGCAATTGCGCATGAAGCATGAATGGGTACCGCTCGACTCTATATCTCCCGAACTGCCATTGGCGGTGTGGAGTAGTGAGGACCAGAATTTCCTCAAGCATAACGGATTTGACATGGACGGCATCATGCAAGCCATCAAGGAACGAGAGGAGAGGGGACGCATACGTGGAGGAAGTACAATAAGCCAGCAGACGGCAAAGAACGTGTTCCTGTGGCCGTCAAGCACATGGGTTAGAAAAGGCTTTGAGGCATATTTCACGGTACTTATCGAGATAGTTTGGGGTAAGCAACGTATCATGGAGGTTTATCTCAACACAATCGAGATGGGTGATGGCATATATGGTGCAGAAGCCGTTGCACTCGAACACTTCGGAGTTCATGCCAAGGATCTCAATCGTAACCAATGTGCTCTTATCGCAGCCACTCTTCCAAACCCTATAAGGTTTGACAGTTCCAACCCTTCATCATACATGTACAAGCGTCAGAGGTGGATTACTCGTCAGATGCGCTGGCTCAAGGAGTTCCCGATGACAGAGGAGGCAATGGACGAATGGAAGGAAGCGAATAAGGATAAGTGATGTGTTCTAATTAATAATTAATAATTAACAATTAACAGCTGCGAATTAACAGTTGCGAATTAACAATTAACAATTAATAATTAACATGCAGGTTCGTTCTTTGTGCTAAATATTCCATATCACTCTTTATGGATTCTGCATTTTGCATTTTGAATTATTAATTATTAATTCCAAAAAGAATGAGGGTGTGTCAAATGAATGACACACCCTCATTAGTTTTTGATAAGTAATCTATGTAATCTGATTTACTTTACCTTAGCTACGATAGCCTTGAATGCCTCTGCGTTGTTAACAGCGAGATAAGCAAGAGTCTTGCGGTTGATCTCGATGCCAGCCTTGTGGAGAGCACCCATGAGCTGTGAGTAAGACATACCCTCGAGACGAGCTGCAGCGTTGATACGCTGAATCCAGAGAGCACGGAACTCGCGCTTCTTACGACGACGGTCTGCGAATGCGTATGTGAGACCCTTCTCGTATGCGTTTTTAGCAACTGTCCAAACGTTCTTACGAGCGCCGAACTGACCTTTAACGCGCTTTAAAATCTTCTTACGACGTGCACGTGATGCAACATGATTTACTGATCTTGGCATAATTTTTCTTTTTTTTGAACTATAGCGGCGAATTGTGTCTCGCTCTTTGGTGCTATATGTTCGGTTAAACTTAAAAAGTTAATTCTTACTTGCTGATTCTTTAATTAAAGATGTGTCTTTAATGTGAAAGATTAGCGGAGGCAGAGAAGGTCACGAACCTGCTTCATGTTAGCAGATACTACGATTGCAGAGTGATCGAGATTTCTCTTCTGCTTCTTAGTCTTCTTTGTCAAGATGTGACTGTGATAAGCGTGCTGACGCTTGATCTTTCCTGTACCAGTAAGCTTGAAACGCTTCTTTGAAGCGGAGTTAGTTTTAACTTTTGGCATTTTTTTTATGTTTTAATTATTAATAATTAGTGGCAACGCATATACCAAGGGCGTTACGCACTCTTTTTCCTTTTTGCTGGGATGGGGGAGTGTTAGTCCTCCTTGTTTGCTATAGCATCGGCAAGTCCTGCGAATGGGCTGTTAGGATTTGGTCCCTCTGGCTCGCTCTTAGCTGCCTTTGCCTGTGCTTCTGCCAATTCGTTGTCACGCTTCTGCTGACTCTTCTTTGGCTGACCTGCCTTCTTAGGTGCGAGGATGAGAATCATCTTCTTTCCTTCGAGAACAGGCATACTTTCTACCTTTGCAAGTTCCTCAAGGTCGTTGGCAAGACGGAGAAGAAGAACCTCTCCCTGCTCCTTGAAGACGATGGAACGTCCCTTGAAGAATACGTAGGCCTTAACCTTGTTTCCTTCGTTGAGGAATTCCTGTGCGTGCTTAAGCTTGAAAGCGTAATCTGCTTCGCCGGTCTGAGGACCGAAACGAAGTTCCTTAACTTCTACCTTGACTTGCTTTGCCTTCATGTCCTTTGCCTTCTTCTTGAGCTGGTAAAGGAACTTAGAGTAATCAATAAGTCTACATACCGGAGGATTGGCATTTGGAGAAATCTCTACGAGATCCACTCCTTTATCTTCTGCCATCTGTAGTGCCTCCTTTGTTGGCATTACTACAGATTCGATATCGTCGCCTACAATTCTCACTTCGCGCACACGGATCTGTTCGTTGATGCGGTGCTGCTGTTTTTTGTTTTCACCTTTCATTAATGTGATTTTCTTCCGGTTTGTTTGTAAAAGTTTTGTATTTATTTTGTTGTTGTCGTCAAAAGAAGTTGGAATGTTGTTTCCTGCTCCTTTTTACTTCAAATTCGTTTTATTTCACTTTAAGAGTTCCCAAGGATTTTGACGTCCTCGGGAACTATCTTATTCATTTTCGGCTGCAAAGTTAAAAATTTTCTGTCATTTCACGAACTTCTTCGTTGATTTTCTTTGCAAAATCCTCAAATTTCATTGTTTCTTGGCTCTGAGTACCCTGTTTTCTTACATTTACAGTACCATCAGTTGCTTCTTTCTCACCTACAACGAGCATGTAAGGGATGTGCTTAATCTCGTTGTCGCGAATCTTACGGCCAATCTTTTCGTTGCGGTCATCGACTGTTGCGCGTACGTCATGCTGTGCGAGGTATTCGCAAACCTTCTGTGCGTAGTCGTTGTACTTCTCTGAGATTGGGAGGATTGCTACCTGGTCTGGTGTGAGCCAGAGTGGGAAGTGTCCTGCTGTGTGCTCGATGAGTACGGCAATGAATCGCTCCATAGAACCGAATGGTGCACGGTGAATCATTACTGGGCGGTGCTTCTCGTTGTCTGCACCTGTATATTCGAGCTTGAATCGCTCTGGGAGGTTGTAGTCAACCTGAATTGTTCCGAGCTGCCAACGACGTCCGAGTGCATCCTTAATCATGAAGTCGAGCTTAGGACCGTAGAATGCTGCCTCTCCAAGTTCTGTGCGAGTAGGGAGTCCCTTTTCTGCACATGCCTCGATGATGGCATTCTGAGCCTCTTCCCATACCTCGTCTGAACCGATGTACTTAGTCTTGTTCTCTGGGTCGCGAAGTGATATCTGTGCCTCGAAGTCCTTGAAGTCAAGAGCCTTGAAGATGATGTTGATGATATCCATAACGCGGAGGAACTCTTCCTTCACCTGATCTGGGCGGCAGAAGATGTGTGCGTCGTCCTGTGTGAATGAACGTACACGAGTAAGTCCGTGAAGCTCACCTGACTGCTCGTAGCGATATACTGTTCCGAACTCAGCGCAACGGAATGGGAGGTCCTTGTATGAACGTGGCTGCCATGCGAAGATTTCACAGTGGTGAGGGCAGTTCATTGGCTTGAGGAGGTATTCCTCGCCTTCCTCTGGAGTCTGGATTGGCTGGAAAGAGTCCTTTCCGTAGTGATCCCAGTGGCCTGAAGTTACGTAGAGGTTCTTACCACCGATATGTGGAGTGATAACCTCCTGATAGCCGAAACGCTTCTGAATCTTGCGGAGGAAGTCCTGAAGACGAATACGAACGGCAGTTCCCTTTGGAAGCCACATTGGAAGTCCCTTACCTACACGGTCAGAGAACATGAAGAGTTCCATCTCCTTACCAATCTTACGGTGGTCACGCTTCTTAGCCTCCTCAAGTGCTACGAGGTACTCGTCGAGCATCTTCTTCTTTGGGAAAGAGATACCGTAGATACGAGTCATCATAGGACGCTTCTCGTCGCCACGCCAGTAAGCTGCAGCAAGAGAGAGGAGCTTGACAGCCTTGATAGGGGCTGTGTTCATGAGGTGTGGACCCTTACAGAGGTCGATGTAGTTGCCTTGTGTGTATGTAGTGATCTTACCGTCCTCAAGTTCGGCGATAAGCTCATTCTTGTATGTCTGTCCCTTTGAAGCGAAGAGAGCCATAACCTCGTCCTTAGAGATTTCCTTGCGGATAAGGTCTTCCTTCTTCTGCTGGAGTTCCTGCATCTTCTTCTCAATCTTTGGGAAGTCGGCATCGCTAAGCTTAACGCCCTCTGGTGGCATTACGTCATAGTAGAAACCGTTTTCGATAGCAGGACCGATACCGAACTGTGTACCTGGGTAGAGTTCTTCGATTGCTTCTGCCATAAGGTGTGCAGAAGTGTGCCAGAAGGCATGCTTACCTTCTGCGTCCTCAAACTTGTAGAGGGCGATAGTGGCGTCCTCGTTGATAGGACGGTTGAGTTCAGTTGTCTCGCCGTTGACACCACAAGCGATAACGTCCTGTGCAAGACGCTGGCTGATGCTTTCGGCAATCTGGAGACCAGTTACGCCATTCTCATATTCGCGTACTGACCCATCAGGAAAAGTTATTTTAACCATATATTATTTTGTTTTATATCTTCTTTATATCTTGAATATGCATGAAATAGTGCATAAATCTCCGCAAATTTAGTGTTTCTTTTTGGGAAAAACTAAATTTTTACGAGAAACTTTGTCGGAAAGACGTGATTTTTTGTCAGTTCATCTTCTTCTGGTTCTTCTTGATAATGTTGTATGCACCAACTATACCAAGTTCACCAGCCTTGCTCAGGTCTTGAATGGCAAGCGTATTTTCGTTTATGAGAAGCCGTAGAAGACCTCTGTTGTAATATGCCTCGGCAAACGTGTCGTTCAGTTCTATTGCCTTCGTAAGTTTGTCGATGGCATTCTGCACGTTTCCTGTCTGAGCGTCATTATACGCTTCGTTGAAGAGAGTCGTGGCATGGGTGTCGTGGAACTCGTTGAACGTCCTTGATGACTCCCCAATTGTACTCAAGAGGGTAGCCTCAACGTTTCGGTTCTGGACTTTTCCTCGGTAAGGATTGTCATATACCCTTGTCTCGCTCTCGTCCTCCACAAGCTTGTCGTAATCCTCAATCTTGTTGTCTGATTGCTTTCGGGTTTCCGTAGGCTTCTTCTTTTTCTTGTGAGCTACATATCCGTATTTGTGGGCAAACTGTTCCTGGATGACGTACATCTCGTCCTTGTTTGCACCTTTCGCATCACCCATCTTACGCTTTGCTACAGCTCTTTGCTGGTAGCCGTACAGGAACTCCGGGTACTCGTCAATAACCGTGGTGTAGTCCCTTATGGCTTCCTTGTAACGACCTGTCTGTAGCAACAGCTCGCCACGGTTGAATATCGCCATCATGTCATTAGGGTCAATCCTGATGATGAAGTCGAAGTCCTCGATGGCTTTGTTGTCCTCACCCACGTATGCAAGGAGGAGACCACGGTTGTAGTGGCCTGAGAAGTTGCGAGGGTCAATCTCCAGCGCGTAGTCGTAGTCGTTCATCGCACCACGGAGGTTGTCCTGATGGTAGCGTGAAAGTCCGCGGTTGACGTATGCTCCTGAGTTCTTCGGATTGACCGTTATAGCCCTGTCGTATATGGCTTCTGCATCTGCAAAGCTCTGGTGTGACAGGAGGATGCCTCCCTTGATGAAAAGGGAGTTGAAGTCATACTTGTTTATTTTGAGTGCCTCGTCGATGTATGTTTCAGCCTTGGCTGTATCATTCATCTCAAGTGCCACCTGTGCCTTCATCTGGTATGTGTCAGCATGTCCTGACCATTTCTTGATGAGGATGTCACAGATGGAGTCGGCTTTTTCTATCTCCTTTGACTCTATGAGGCAATAGACATAGTTGTGCCAGAGCGACCTGTTGTCAGGTCTGAACTCTATGACCTTGTAATAGTCCTCTGCCGCCTCGTCATACCTGTGGAGGTTGATGCGCGCAAGTCCTCGAAGCTCGTAGCTGTTTGGATAGAACGGATTGCGGTCTATGGCGACGCTACAGTCCTTTTCGCATCCTGAGTAGTCTTCAAGGAAGAACTTGGCCTCACCTCTTAGGAACCATGGCTCGTAGAGGTGTGGCTTGGCCGTTATAATCATGTTGAAGTACTGTATGGACAGTACGTAGTCGTCAAAGTACAAGGCGTTGCGTGCCACGTTCATCAAGTGCGTCGTGTTAAGCTGTGCCTTGATAGGGGAGGCAAGTGAGAAGAGACACAAAACGACAACAACTGCATTCCTTATGGCATGCAGTCTTGGGTTACTAAGTATTTGGTTTTGTCTGTTCATCCTTTGTTGTCCTGTGTCTTCTGGTTCGTGCTCTCTCCTCCTTAGTGGTTAGCCTTACACTTGTAAGAGGCAGAGAACTTGCCCTTAGTCATGTTCAGAAGCTTTGACTTGATAAGCTGCTTGCGGAATGTAGAGAGGTGGTCGATGAAGAGCTTTCCGTCGAGGTGGTCGTACTCATGCTGGAATACGCGTGCGAGGAATCCGTCAATCCACTCGTCATGCTCCACAAGGTTCTCGTCTGTATATTTAACGTGAATCTTGACAGGACGCTTTACTGACTCGTGAATTCCAGGAACGCTGAGACATCCTTCCTCGTAGCTGCTTGTCTCCTCGCTGCTCTCAAGAATAACAGGATTGATGAATGCGTGAAGGAAGCCCTTGTATTCAGGCATGTCGTCGCTTATCACATCGAGGTCGATGATGAACATACGGATGCTCTTGCCAACCTGAGGACCGGCAAGGCCTACGCCTTCAGCCTTCTTGTTTGTCTCGTACATATTCTGAATGAGTTCCTGAAGACCCTCATAGTTATTTACGTCTATTTCCTCGGCTACCTTTCTGAGAACAGGCTGACCGAAAATGTACATTGGTAATACCATTATATTTTTATTTTATGATTTTACTATTCTTATTCTATTACCTATATATAATATGGTAGGGTGGAGACCTATTTAATATCTCACACTCTCCAAGTAATCCTCAAGGATTATTGTTGCGCTAATCTTGTCAACGAGTCCCTTGTTCTGTCTTGCCTTCTTGCCTATGCCGGAGTCAAGCATGGCTTTGTGTGCAAGTACGGAAGTGAATCGCTCGTCGTACATCACGATTTTCTTGTCTGGAAAGAGTTTCTTGAGACGATTGACGAATGGAGTTATTCGTTTCATGTTCTCCGAGTCCTCGCCATTCGTTTGCTTTGGGAGTCCTACGACTATTGTCTCCACGTCCTCCTTCTGCATATAGTCCAAGATGAACGCCTCCAGGTTCTTTGTGTCAACAGTCGTGAGGCCGTTGGCAATCATCTGGAGAGTGTCCGTAACAGCAATACCTGTTCTCTTCTGTCCGTAATCTATGGATAAGATTCTGCTCATATTTTGGCTCCCTAACCCCCAACTTAGCAAAGCGGTCTCACTGACCGACGGAAAGTAACGGGGCATCCGTCCGGATAATGGGGATTATAGATTCTTAATTTTGAATTATTAATTCTTAACTCCCTTAGTACCACTTTATGCTACTTGAGTAGCTACTCTTCTTGTCGTACTTGAGTGCGTCGGTAAGGGTGCTTGCCTTGGCACGCATAGTGACGTTGTAAGAAGTGAAGATACCGAATGTGAGACCACACGAAATGTCAAAACAATGCATGTCACGATGGATGTTGACAGTTGTCATGGACAGTTTCTTTGCGTTGAAGTCCCATCCTGAACTGAAGTTGATGTTCCAGTTGCTTGACAGCTTGATGTTACCTGAGAAGTTCATGTTCTGAGTGAACTTGTAAGGGTAGCGCATCGTCTTGATGTTAATCTTTGCGCTACGGTCTTCTGCCATGGAAATACCGTATGAGACTGTGAACGACCAAGGCATGGAGAACTTCATGTAGCCGTCGGCATCGAGTCCGTCTGCACTCTCTGAAGACTTGCCGTCCATGTCGTGAGTCTTGTCGATATTTGTCTCGTTGCTGTCCTCACCGTCCGTATCGTCGTCCTTATTGTCCTTCGAACCCTTATCGTCATTCTCCTCTTCCTCCTCTTCCTTGCCGAGAAGCTTGTTTAGCTTCTTCTTGACATTCTTCAAGGTTTGGTTGTTGAATGTGTACGAGAGGTTCTTGCTCATACCTTGGAAACGTCCGAAACGTCCATGTGACCATTCCGTAGTGTTACCCACGATTACGTTACCGTTCTTGTCAAACTCGTAAGCGTAAGTCTGGAACACGGCATTTACGTTGAACGTAGTCTTTCCCCATTTGAGACGCAAGCGTGTGCTGAGGTTACTCCAAGGCTGTTGTTTTGCAGCAAGGTTGTAAGAGAGGCTTGCACCTAATTCATCAATAATGCTGAACTTCTTTGTGCTGTCATTCTTGTCCTTGTACTTAGCCTCTATGTTGTTTGAGAGGTCAAGGCTTATGGAACCTGTCTTGCCGCCACCCGGAGCGCCATAGAGCATTCCGGCATACTTAGAGTATGATACGGTTGACACGTTGCCTTCCTCGTCAGTCTTTACGTATGTTCCGTAGTAGCCATACTTGTCGCTACTGAAGTCTGGAGAGTAGGAGTAGCTTACGGATGGAGTGATGACGTGACGGATAACTTCCACCTTCTTGCCAAACATAGGGAGTGGCTTGTAGAAACCATATACGGTAGTATTGGCAGAGACGCTAAGGTTGTAGTCCCATACACGGTTGAAACCGTTGATTGTGTCAACACGCTCCCTGTTCCTGTCGTTGTCCCAATAACGCTCAGTCTTGAATGAGTACCAACGCTCAGTATAGTTAATCTGAGGAACGATGTTTATGTAGTTGAACACGCTGAACGTAGCAGATATTGGCACAGAGTGCTGAATACCGTTCTTCCAGTCCTTCGTGAGGCTTGAGTTCATCAGCTTGTCCTCCTTGGTGTTGATGCTGTTGGAGAGGGCACCAGAGTAGGAGAGAGCAATCTTCTCGTACCATCTTTCCTTGCCAGCCGCATGCTTGCGCTTGAAAGGGTAGAGACGTGCAAGGCTCACGTTAAGGCTTGGAAGTGTGAGGCTTATTGTAGAGTCTCGCATGTTCTGAGCCACGTTCATACTGCTTGAGAGCGAGAGACCCGACTTAGGGAATGAACGTGAGTAGCTGATACTTGAAGTACGTGTACTCTGTGAGTATGATGCAGGATTGTAGAGGCTTGAGAGGTTCTTCTTCTCATAGCTCTGTGTCGTGAAGTTGACCGAAGCGGAGAATGAACTGTTAGGACTTGCCTTTGGATCCTGACGGTGTGTCCATTGAATCTTGAAGTTCTTTGCCACGTTGTAGTCAGGCATGTTCTCTTCGCCTTCCTTTGTCACCTGGTAGTTGAAGTAGAAGTTACCGCTGTACTTGTAGCGTTTCTTGTATGTCGTCTGACCTCCGATACCCCAGGAACCCTTGGTGTAGATTTCACCCGTAAGCTTGAGGTCCATCATGTCGCTTATTGCAAAGTAGTAACCACCATCACGGAGGTAGAATCCACGTGTCGTCTCGTCTCCGTATGTTGGCATGATGAATCCAGATGAGTAGCTACTTGTGAATGGGAAGTAGGCGTATGGAATGGCAATAGGAAGTGGCACGTCCTCTATGACGAGCCATGCAGGACCTGAGAACACGCACTTACCTGTCCTTACCTTTGCACGGCTGAGTGCTATGTAGAAGTGTGGGTGCTTCTCGTCACAGGTGGTGTAAGTACCGTTCTTGAGGTACATCTCGTTTTCCGAGCCTTTCTTTGACTGTGCACTTGTGAGGAATCCGTCTTCCTGAGCCGTATATACGTTCGTTATGTATCCCTTCTTGGTCTTGAAGTTGTAGCTCATACTCTCTGACTCGTATGTGTCGCTACCTTCCTTGAATATTGGCTCGCCGAACTTTGTACCAGTTGAATCGACAGCACCTGTTGCGTGAACTATGCTGCTGTCCATGTTCATCTTGATAATCTCGGCTGTAATCTCCTTGTCGGTATATTTCACGTCACTCTTTCCGTAGAGGAAAGCGTCCTTTGAACCCATGAAGAACACGAGAGAGTCGCTTGCCGAGAACTGTACGGGAGCGTCGAGTGGACTTCTCTTCACGTGCTTGAGTGAGTCTTCCGCACGTGCCACGGAGTCGTTCCATTGTATGGCGTTGCCCTTTCCCTTCTGCGACGCATAGACTGCCTTGAGAGAGTCGAGGTAGGATAATACTTGATGGTCGGAGTCGTTCTTGTTGGTAAGGGAGTCAATATCCTTAATCTTGGCTTGAATGGATGAAATAAGCGAATCCTGGATAACACTATCCATGTCTATAGTGTCACCCAGGCTGTCTTGCCCTGAGTACTGTTTCCTCTGAGTCAATACCCCATGTTCAGCATAAGACATGAACGAGAGTACGGAAAACAGTAAAAATGAGAATATTATTTTATGATGTTTCAATCCTAAGTCTGTTTCTTTTCTTAAACCGACTGCAAAGGTACACATAATTAATGAAAGTTGGATATTCAAATTTGAAAAATGTGTCCCATTTGACCCTTTATTAAAATCTTTTAACTATCTGCCAGTTTTTCCTTCTTCCCTAATTTCGGAAGAATATTTAACAAAAGCCGTCTTTTGCTTGCACTTCCTAAAAATAATCCCTAATTTTGCGTCAATTTTTAATCGGAAGCCCTGTTTTACTTCCGAAATCCATACTTGGCTTCCCAAATGCTACATTTGCCAAGGCTAAAAAGTACGAACAAAATAACAACACGACAATAACAACTATGGATAGAAAAACAGTAAGATTGGCTGTCTTCGTGAGCGGAGGCGGTACTAATCTTGAGAACATCATTCGATATTTCCACGATGACAAGGATGTGGAAGTGTCGATTGTGGTAAGTAATCGTGAAGATGCCTATGCGCTTCAACGTGCTAAGAATCATGGAATACCTTCGGTAGTTATCTCTCGCAAGCAATTTGCGGAGGAACCTGAGACCGTACTCTCTACCGTCAAGGGTTGCGACTACATCATCCTTGCTGGTTTCCTTGTGCGCATTCCTGACTATCTTATTGATTTGTACCCACGACAAATCATCAATATTCATCCTGCACTCCTTCCGAAGTATGGTGGAAAGGGAATGCACGGCCATCACGTTCACGAAGCCGTAAAGGCGGCAGGCGAGAAGGAATCGGGCATTACCATCCACTTTGTCAATAATGAGCTTGATGCAGGCGAACATATTGCCCAGTTCCGTGTAGCCCTTACGGATGATGATACTCCAGATACGATAGCCGAGAAGATTCACGTTCTCGAACAGGCTCACTTCCCAGAGGTGATAGAGTCTGTTATTAAGGCGGATATGGCTTCTGCCTAATCGCTTCCTTACTGGCGGTTGCTGTCTGAATGAATGGTAATTATCCTTGCTCTTCAAGGCTAATTATCATCTCAACAACCGTGTCATAATTCTTTGTACCTGAATATATTCTGTTGCTTTTGAGCAAGAGATTGAATAAGTAGTCCTGAATGTCGGAAATCCAAGGGCTTAGATGCTCTGCCCAAAACTGTTCATGTTCTTTTCTGTCTTCAAGTATTCGGGCATCTATGCTCTTTATCCATTCGGAATATTCCTCGTCTGAGAGGAATGTCCTTGCCGTCCTCGCCACGTTGGGCAGGATGCAATAGTAGCCGGCATAGCGTATGCCCTTGTTCTTGGCTTTCGTGCAAATCCTGTACGCCCAATAGTTCGCTTCGCCCTCGTTGCTCACACCGAGCAGATGCGATAACTCGTGAGCATAGACGAATGGATATTCGTATGGCAGGATTTGCTCGTTTATATGGCTTTCGCAAGCAAAGGGACCCATGTAACCAGATACTCCAACAGAACTGTATAGCGAATTGAAAATTAGTTCCTTTGGCTTCTGGAAAGAGTGGGGAAGTGCAAGTCCTAAATGGCTTGGCACATCCTTGTACAGTTCCTTTATCTCTTCCTCTATCTTACCCTTGTCCGTCTCGTCGGTTTTGACGTACGAACGGTTTAGGTTGTCCGTGTATTTGTGCAGGAAGTCCACAAGTTGAACGGAGTCAACCTCCACGGGTTGCACCTGAGCGCGAGTGAATATGTTGTCACGATAATAATTGCATCCCCATCCCATGTAGAACCAGACGAATATCCATCCGCAGAACTCTATCTCCATTCCGCATATTTGTCTCGCTTTTTGCCCCTTCCTGTGGGCAACGAATGGGTATATTATTATTGCTAATGCCCATCCTATTACGATAGCCTCATCCAACGACCAAGGACAGATGCTCGAAATGAGTGACAGGACGTAGGAAACGGCAGGATAGACGTGCAAGGCATAGAACTCGCCCCCATGACTTACGTATCGTATGGCAAGGGTGGCTATGACGAGTAGGATAAGCGCAATCCTCCTTATTTTCTGCCTTGATAGTTGCATATTCCTCATGGTGAAGTGGCTCTATTCAAATTTTGCAATCCATTCCTTGAACCTGTTCACCCCTTCTTCTCCGAACTTCTCGAGGCTTGCAAGGGCACGCTCCACGGATTTCTCGTTTTCAAGGTTTGTCTTGCTGAAGAACTTGTCTGCATAGCAAATGATTTGCTCCTCTATGCTCACGGGTACAAGTTCACGATGTGGCACGGGTAGCTTCTGCTCCTCTATCTGCTTGAGAGTGAGTCCTGCACCCGTGTGACGCTCGCATACGAGGGCATGGCGCGGAAAACCTTCCTCCCTCATTATGTCTGCTCCTATTGTGCCGTGGCAGATGTATGGCTTGTCTCCATAGCATTTTATGCCGTCAGCATCACAACGGAATATGCCGAGGTCGTGAAGCATGGACGCCTCCTCCACAAACTGGCGGTCAGCCCCCAGCTTTGGGTGCTTGTCAACTATTGCAAGAGCCTTGTCTGCCACCTTGCGTGAGTGAATCAATAGTATATGTTTCAACTCATTATCTTCTGGATAATACTTGTCTATTATTGCTTTATAATCCATATTTGTTTTGTTTCTTTATATTTTGATAGGACAAAATTGTCTTTTGTCTGTTTTGTCTTTCTTCTTTAATCCTTCGTTAATGTTTCGTTAATCCTTCGTAATTCTTTCGTACATATTTCCCTTTACAGATATAGGACAAAAGAAATACATTCGCTTGTCAGAACAAAAAACATAGGAATTAACAATTAACATGCCTATGTTCCGGATGGCATCCCTCCCTTTTGGGGGAGGTTAGGAGGGGGCCTCTCTTTAAGTTTTTTCCAATATGCACCTTAGTGCAAAACTGTAACCTTTTTGCGTTTTGTGTGACAATATTGAACAACGACCACAAAGTTAGAGTTTTTATCGTTAATTAATCACGAATTTCTATTAATTTTTTGATTAATTCGTGGCAAATTGGTGATAATTCGTGCCTCAAACAGTACCAAAGGTGCATTTGTAATAGTCAAAACTCAAATTGCTGTGTGTTTGCTTGTAATCTGTCAACTGTTAATTTTTTAACAGTTCTTGTGATGCGATATGGATAAGATGTCTCAATAGGATAGATGTAGAAAACATCCGTACTCGTTTGGAATGTTCCTCATGTTCCTCCGTTTTGTGTCTGTCGATTCTCCGTTCTGCCTCCGTTGTAAGTCCGTTGATACTCCGATGTGACTCCTAAGAATGTCCACCGCATCTCCATCGCATCTCCACCGAATGTCCATCGTTTCGGTGGACATTCGGTGGAGAACTGGTGGACATCAGATGATGATGGTATGGAGTCACTACGGAGGAAGAACGGACTCACTACGGAGAATCATCGGAGGTGTGACGAAGGTCAATTGAAATTTTATTTGAAACTTTATGGAATGAATGGTAGTTGTGATTTAAAGAACTATATTGTGTGACAATGTTAAATGAACTTTTATGGTGGTGATATGAATTAACACATTGTGTTTACCTATATGTCAATCTGTTTTAGCCTTTATCTGTTATTTTATGTAATATACGGGTTTGAATTGTTGAACAATTACAGATTTTCTTTGTTTTATGTCCTAAAAAATTAAGACGAGAATGGAATATAATTGTTTGTGTATTGTTATTAATTGGAATGAAAGAGAGAAAAACGTGTAATTTTATTCATTTTTCTTGTGTTTTTGTTTGCAAGTAAAACAAAAAGGCTTATTTTTGCAATCGATTCGTTACATTTGATTACTTTGAGATTATATGTGTCGAATCGTGTTCATGTCAATCATTTTGACAGGAACTTAGACATAATAAAAAGGCGTTTCACGCTTTGTTCTTGACTTGTAGAAACTTCGCAACTTTCAACTCTAAGCAAGACAAAGTGACATGGAATGTCTACGGATGGATTATATCCATGTGTACAGCAATAGTTGTATCCTTTTGTGAGGATGCAATTATACTGTACACAAATCATATATAATCTTATGGCGTGGGCTTCTGTAGTTACTTGTTCTCTTAGAAAGGGTATTGCGAAGACCTCTACAGGTGGGACGAGTGGCAAGACTCCCCGCCTTTTTCCGTTTAAACACATTATGCAGAAATCTTGGGAGGGAGAGTATGCCTATGAATAGCCAATGAGATAACGAAAAAAGTTTTATTCTTCCTTTTCTCCAGAGGGGAAATAGGTATTTCTATTTTAAATAGCATAAGAAAGCATTTTATAATCTAATATTTTATATAATCTAAATTTATTTTCTAATGAAAAAACAATTTGTAAAGCCTGAGATTAAGGGCATTAGACTCCGTGAGAATATTTTGGCTGGTTCTGGTGGCGGAAATTCATCTTCAGGAGGAAGTGTGGATTTTTGTAACTTTTTGATTACAAAAAATTGTTCTCCAATCCGTCCTACTTGTTAGTAGTTCCTTGTGATATTGCATTATTTTTTATAATGAGAATTACTACTGATGCAATAAAAGAAATGTGGGAAACAGATAATTACCAAACAACTGATATACAATTGGTGTTTTGATGACAAAATGAAAAAAAATGCTGAAAGCCAATTCAAATCGTTAAAAGAAATATTCGTTGTAACACGCACAAACAGACATGGTTAAGTCTGTTTTGTTTATATTTATTGCATCACCAGTAAATGAGAATATATTGTTAATGGAAGTTGACAAACGAAATTTTGGTTATATGCAACTATAATTATATAAATGGTGTAAACAACATTTCGTATGTTAACTTCTTTTTGCTCTATTTAGCATTCTTTTTTTTACTCTTATGAATTGTATGAGTTTGAGAAAATAATATATTTAAAGAAATAAGTCTTAATGGTTTTCTTTTAATTGAATATGTTGTTAGAAAACTTTTTAAATTAGTAAAACTTAAGTATGATAGTTGTATCTCCAGCGCTGGATGTGATTTTAGATTTTGTGGGAGAGCAGAACGGCACAAAATCAAATCTTAGATGGTCATCTTTCTCGTTTAAAATTTATGAGGGTAGTAATATACTATTATTTAATACTTTGACGAAAGAACTATTGTCCTTAACATCCGAAAAGGAACTTGAGGGAAGTA
>JAFZVY010000061.1 GCA_017617575.1 Bacteroidaceae bacterium
AGCCAAGTATGGCTGAAACATATAGATTGTTAGTCCTACATCAGCCCATCCTCAAGGGGTGGGAGAGCCGTCTGGTGGTAGGATAGTATTAACCTTTAAGGTGATTACGGCTCTCTATTCGTGAGAATAATATGGGAAATTTGGTTGCTATCGTTGGACGCCCTAATGTGGGAAAGTCAACATTGTTTAACCGTTTGACAAAGACTCGTCATGCCATCGTAAGTGACGAGGCTGGTACTACACGTGACCGTCAGTATGGCAAGTGTGAGTGGGGAAACAAGGAGTTCTCCGTTGTTGATACTGGTGGTTGGGTTGTTAATTCAGATGACGTGTTCGAAGAGGAGATACGTCGTCAGGTTCTTATCGCTATCGAAGAGTGTGACGTTATATTGTTCCTCGTCGATGTCAAGACTGGCGTTACAGACCTTGACATGGCTGTGGCAAATATTCTTCGTCGTAGCAAGATTCCGACAATACTTGTAAGTAACAAGACTGATACTAATGAGTTGCGTTACGACTCTGCCGAGTTCTATAGTCTCGGACTTGGTGAGCCAATGTGTATCTCTTCCCTCACGGGTAGTGGTACTGGTGACTTGTTGGATGCCGTTGTCGGTAGTTTCACAAAGGAAATGTCTGAGGTGATAGAGGAGGATATCCCACGTATTGCCATCGTCGGCCGTCCTAATGCAGGTAAGTCATCCATCGTGAATGCGTTCCTTGATGACAACCGTAATGTGGTGACTGACATTGCTGGTACAACACGTGACTCTATCTATACTAAGTACGAGAAGTTCGGCTTTAACTTCTATCTTGTCGATACCGCTGGTATTCGTAAGAAGAACAAGGTGACTGAGGACTTGGAGTATTATAGTGTGATGCGTTCCATCCGTGCCATCGAGAACTCTGACGTGTGTGTGCTCATGATTGATGCCACACGTGGTATTGAGGGACAGGACATCAATATCTTCCAGCTTATCCAGAAGAACCAGAAGGGTCTTGTGGTGGTTGTGAACAAGTGGGACTTGGTGGAGAACAAGTCTAACGATGCCATCAAGTTCTTCGAGAAGGCTATCCGTGACAGGTTCGCTCCATTCGTTGACTTCAACATCATCTTTGCTTCTGCCGTTACAAAGCAGAGAATATTCAAGGTGCTTGAGGAGGCTCAGCGTGTGTACAATGTACGTACTAATAAGGTGTCAACAGCTAAGTTGAATGAGACAATGCTCCCAATCATCGAGGCTACTCCACCACCATCACTCAAGGGTAAGTACATCAAGATTAAGTATTGTATGCAGATACCAGGAACACGTGTTCCTTCATTTGTGTTCTATGCTAATCTTCCTCAGTATGTGAAGGAACCATATCGTCGATTCCTCGAGAATCAGATTCGTTCACACTGGGACTTCAAGGGTACGCCTATAAATGTATATGTAAGACAGAAGTAAACTGTGAATTAAGAATTAAGAGTTAAGAACCCCGAAGGGCTCAACGGAGTTAATTAAGATTTGTATGATGCAATTCTTTTTTCTTAAATCTTAACTAAGTTTTGGTTTATAGTTAAAGAGTAGTTAAAAAGAAGTTATATAGGAAGTTAAAATGACGGATGTCTATTGCGTCGTGATTTCAAAAACAATCAGCAAAGGTGTATCGTCTTTTTAACTCCTTTTTAACTCCACTATAACTACTCTATAACTCCTTACAAGTAAAGCGTAAGCGATACTTGCTAAAGTTGAAAATCTTAATTAATAAATAAGGCCATGCGTAAACCATTATTCTTGTTAATCTTGTCTGCAGCACTCGCGTTCGTGAGCTGTAGTGATGATTCTCCCCATAAGGTCGTGAGTGATACTTTTGAGGCGGCAATGGATGCGTTCCACAACCGTCGCTTTGATGAGTACATGGAAAGCGTCGATTATGGTTGTGAGATGGATTCCATCCAGAAGGATGTACTGGTGAAGACCTATTCGCAGTATCTGGATAGGATGGCGCAGAATGATGGGGCGTTGCAGAGTCTCAATGTGGTGGATGTCGTCTTCAGTTCCGATACTGTGTGCGACGTCTATTACGAAATGCTCTTTGCTGACAGCACATCCGTCGAGCATTGTCAGAAGATGGTGCGCATTGGCGATGTATGGAAGCTGAGGGCACGAAACTGAAAACGTATAATCCGACTTCTTGTTTTTTTAGAACGAAAATTTAGAAAATTAAAGAAAATTTTTGCATCTTCAAGTTTCGAATAGATGTTTTTATACACGAATTATCATTAATTGACCACGAATTGTCATTAATTATTTTTGAAAATTGGCTACGCCGAGCTAAAGGTTCGTGACTAATTGGTGACAATTCGTTAAGACAGCACCGAAGGTACATTTTATAATTTTCATAAATTAAGTTGCAGAATAGTTTTAAGAATTAATTTTCTGAATTTTCGTTGTAAAATCAAAACGAATGAGTCTTGACTAATAACACGAAATTGCACGAAATCATGAGCGTAAACAATAATGGTTCTTCAGTTTTTGCAAGTAAGGTGGGCGCAATCCTTGCTGCTGCTGGTTCGGCTGTGGGACTTGGAAATATATGGCGCTTCCCTACGGAGACTGGTGCCAATGGTGGCGCAGCCTTCATTCTTATCTACATCTTCTTTATGGCAGTCATTGGCGTGCCAATCATGGTCACGGAGTTTGCCATCGGTCGTCACGGCGGAAAGGATGTGATGCATTCGTTCTTCAAGATGAGTGACGGTAAGACTGGATGGAAATGGATGGGTTTGTTGCCTGTCGTGGCTGGTTTCCTCGTGCTCAGCTATTATGCCGTGGTGGCAGGCTGGACGCTATATTATGCAGCCGTGGCATGTGAGAATGGCTTTGCAGGAAAGACGTCAGCCGACTTTGCTGCCGACTTTGCCGCTTTCTCTTCCAATCCCGTTGACCCTATACTGTGGCTTGCAGTCATCATCATTCTCACGGTGGGCGTCGTAGCCCTTGGCGTGCAGAAGGGTATAGAGAGGGGAGCAAAGATTATGATGCCTCTGCTCTTCATCTTTGTGGCAATACTCGTGATATGTTCGCTCACCCTTCCGGGAGCATCCAAGGGACTTGAGTTCCTGTTCAAGCCTGACTTCTCGCAGGTCACAGGTGCCACGGCTCTCTCTGCCATGGGACAGGCGTTCTTCTCGTTGAGCGTGGGTATCTGTTGTCTTTGTACCTACGCCTGCTACTTCCGTAAGGATGTCAACCTCATTCAGGACGGAGTGCAGGTGGCAACCATCGACACCCTCGTGGCTCTGATGGCTGGACTCGTTATATTCCCTGCCGTCTATTCCATCCCGGGCATGGAGCCTAATGCAGGTCCTTCGCTTGTGTTCATCACCTTGCCTAATGTGTTCCAACAGGTGTTTGGCGACGTGCCATTCCTTGCATACTCATTCTCTCTTGTGTTCTATCTGTTGCTCGTCATGGCGGCCTTGACGTCATCCATCTCCATGCTTGAGATGGCTGCGGCATATTTCCACGAGGAGCTGAGGATTAGCCGTCCTGTGTCGGCTGTGCTCGTAGGAAGCGTGTGCGTGGTGCTTGGCGGAATATGCTCGCTGTCATTTGGCGTATGGTCGGACGTTACCTTGTTCGGCTTGGGTGCCTTCGACCTCTTCGACTTCCTTGTTGCCAAGTTGCTCATGCCTCTTGGTAGCCTTGCCATGTGCATCTTCGTGGGATGGGTGGTTGATGAAAAAAAGGTGAGGGATGAGCTTACCAATGGCGGAACGATAAACGCCAAGGTCTATCCCGTGTATCTGTTCCTTGTCCGCTATGTCGCGCCAATAGGCATCGTGCTTATCTTCGTCAATGAACTGAGTAAGTAAGGGAACTTACAATTAAAAATTAACATGCCGTCCGGAGAGGCTTGCTAATAAACATAGATATTTATTCTCTTACACAGAGAGTACAGAGAACGCAATGATTAGCCGTTCGGAACAAGCGTCCGAACGGCTAATCTTGTATATGGTGGGGCGTCACCTATCGACCACATCGGAATGAAAGGCCTTGTCGTTTCAAGCGAAAGGTATAATTTGGTATGTTTAAAGCTTTCGTTTGTTCTTTTGAAAGCTTTAGATTGATTCAACGAAAGCTTTCGTTTACTTTCACCAAAGCTTTGGATGGCATCAACGAAAGCTTTGGACGAATAGGATAAAAGGTATAGCCGATGGTAATATACTCACTTTGTTGCCCATAATACGCATTTTGGGGTATTGATGGACTGAAGGAGACTCCTTAACTTTGCACCGTGAAATTTAGGATGAAAATATCTTGGTAAGTAACAAGCAAAAAATAACATGGAATATCAACCGTACAGTTCGATTTTCGTTCATGTTCCGTTGCTCATTCGTAGTGACTTCTTCGTGTCTCTACTATTTCTATGCTAATTCTCTACTATTTCTCCGCTATAATAGTAGAGCCATAGTGGTGTCACTTTGGAGTCACTTCGGTGTCATAGCGAAGGCATGACGAAATCATGACGTTAGTGGTTCGTATCCAGTACGTACGGGAACGTACTCTCAGTACGTCCCCAACGTACTGGGAGTACGCTCGCCACGTACTACGAGTACGTTCGCGACGTATTTTCAACTTTCTGTAGTCTAACAATATTAGTTGCCCACTTTATTCCTAACTTATTCTAAAGGTTGACTTTCTCTTAACTTGTTTTTTTAGGTTTACTCATTTAGAATTGCCATTTCCTTATCTGTCCCTTAGGTGAGTGTTAGTTCTTAAATCAAAATACAAATAAATAGTATCAAACGTAAAGTGGATTAAAACATGAATAGTCTTAATTGTTATAATGGGGACGATCTTTTCTATTGTTTTGTTTGCGTGTTCAGAAATAACGTTATAACTTTGTGGTGAAAAACAGAGCCTATAGTTCTTATTGTATTATGATGCTGGTAGGAACATAGACCCATTAAAAACTGAATGATATGAAAAAGAACAAAGTCTATAGTAGTCCTTGTGTGACTGTATCATCTTCAAAACTTAGAAGACGATGTTTGCCATGTTATGGTTTGCTTTGAGCCGTTCGTGTGTGATGAGTTCTGCAAGAGCGCAAAGTGCTGAGAAATCTAAGAAAAAGGCTGATACTTATGGTAATACTCGGTCAAATGCCATAGGTACAAGTGTATCTGAAGCCACAAGTACGACAATGGAGGAGTTGTACAAAAGGAATAATACTCGTCGGGAAGAATATTAGGTACTATAATATTTGGTTAGAAGCAAAAGTCTACTCCGATAGATATTGTCACAATGGTAAAATGAAGGGAATCTTTTAATTTTAGGGAAATATTTATGAATGGTAATAAAGTGTCAGATTTAATTGAGTTCGTAAAGGTGTTTGGAACTATTTTTCTCATCATATATTTTGTGGTTTTTTTTATGGGATATGATAACGCTTTGTTTCTTATCACAATTAGTGACAATGGCGTATCTTCTTATGCAAAAGTGGATAGCGTAAAGAAATTCACTAAGAATCTCGACAGGACATATTATTCTTATTGTGTTGATGGGGTGCATTATTGCAATAATTCAACAAACGAAACGAAAAAAGTTGGTGACATGATAGAAATAATGTATCTTCCTGATTCTCCAAGTAAATCTGCAACAAAAACAGAAATAGAACATAATTTGAGTATTCCGTTGTGTAGACTGCTAATGCTCTTCGGTATTGGTAAATGACACTTCTGATGAATAAAATGAAATATGCTAATCAATTCGTATAATGTTTTATGTGAATTACACCCATATCTCCCACTCAGGAGATATGGGTGTTCTGTATCTGTAGATATGGGGCACTCAAAGTATGGACTAAGTACTGACTTATATGAGACTATTATGAGACTCATGACTGACCGTGAGTTTTTGATTTTTTTGTTCTTGCGTATGATTGAATACGTTGAACCTTTTGAACTCTTGAGCCTTTCGGATTTATACGTTTTTTTTTCTAAATCCGTAGTTTGGGGGTATTCAGTTTTGCGATTCTTTTTGTTCCGTCAAGCATCTGGACTGCATTGGCTTCGCCGAGCTAAAGGTTCGTGCTATTTGCAGATAATACAGGTAAAAAAACAAGCCTAACGGTGTGATTTATTGTTTCATCATCACTAAAATAGATGAAAAAGAAAAGAAAAGTAATTATAAAATTGGTGGTTAGAGGATAAAGTTGTATTTTTGCAGTCGTTTTGCCGTAAAGGCATTCGGACGTATTCAAAAATTAAGAATAAAATACAATAATTATAAAAAAGAAAAGTAAATAATGAATATTTCATTGCAGAACATTGACAAGGTCAATGCAGAACTCATTGTAACTATTGAGCCAACTGATTATACTGACAAGTACGCTAAGGCTATCAAGGATGCCGTTAAGAAGATTAGCATGCCTGGTTTCCGTCCAGGTAAGGTGCCAGCAGGTCTCGTAAAGAAGCAGTATGGCCAGTCAATCCTCGTTGAGGAGATTAACAAGATTCTTCAGGAAGGTGTCTTCAATTATATCCAGGAAAATAAGGTAAACATGCTCGGCGAGCCACTTCCTGCAGAGGAGAGTGTTGACATTGCAGAGGGCAACACAATGACTTTCAAGTTCGGTATCGCTCTCGCTCCTGAGTTCAAGGCTGACCTCACTAAGCGTGACAAGATTGCTTACTACAACGTAGAGGTAAGCGACGAGATGGTTGACAACCAGGTTAAGATGTACCGTCAGCGTGGTGGTTCATACCAGAAGCTCGAAGAGGGACAGGCTTACGAGGACAACGATATGGTAAAGGGTATCATCACTGAGCTTGGTGTTGACGCTCCACTTACTGCTGAGGATGTTGTTCTTCTCCCTAAGTACTTCAAGAACGATGACCAGAAGGCTCTCTTCAATGGCGTTAAGGTAAATGACGTTGTTAAGTTCAACCCTTCAGTAGCTTACGACAACAGCGAGGCTGAGCTTTCTTCACTCCTCAAGGTTGCCAAGGAAGAGGTTGCTAACCACAAGGGTGAGTTCAACCTTCAGATTACTGAGATTACTCGCTTCGTAGAGGGACCACTCAACCAGGAGCTCTTCGACGCTATCTACCCAGGTGGTGAGGTTAAGTCTGAGGACGACTTCCGTGCTCGCATCAAGGCTTCTATCTCTGAGCAGTTCGCTAAGGACAGCGACTACAAGTTCATCCTCGACGTTCGCAAGCACATGATGGACAAGGTAGGCAAGCTCGAGTTCCCAGACGAGAAGCTAAAGAAGATTATGCTCGCTAAGGTGAACAACGACGAGAAGAAGGTAGAGGAGAACTATCCAGCTTCTATCGAGCAGCTCACATGGCACCTCATCAAGGAGCAGCTTGTTGCTAAGTACGAGGTTAAGGTTGACGACAACGACGTTAAGGAGATGGCTAAGGAAGTTACTAAGATGCAGTTTGCTCAGTACGGCATGCTCAACATCCCAGACGAGTACCTCGAGGGTTCTGTTAAGGAGATGCTCAAGAAGCGTGAGACTGTTGACAACCTTATCGACCGTTGTGTTGAGGTTAAGCTCGGTGCAGCAATCAAGGAGGCAGTTAAGCTCGACGAGAAGACTGTTTCAGCTGAGGAGTTCAACAAGATGTTTGAATAATTCTTATCTCTTGATATTATTACGATGGCAGGGCAATCCCCTGCCATTTTTTTGTGCTCTGCCTTCTGTGGGATTGTGAATAAACTGTACTGCTTGTGTCTCTTCGTCTCGTGTGCAAAGGTACGAAGTTTCTTGTATGTGTGCAATGGTTGTCCGCCGGGACGTAAGGGTAGGGATGCACGTTCCGGAGGACAAAAACGGAAAGTGCTGATTTACAGGTAGGAAAATGGATGAGCGTAACTCGGTTACGGCTTTGAATGGAGGTAATGCGCTGATTATGTGAAAGTAAGGGGCGAAAGTGTAAACTTGTAACTTTGTAACTCGTAAATTTTTCTGTTTTCTAAACTGTGGCATTTATACCTCATTTATAATATATATTATA
>JAFZVY010000062.1 GCA_017617575.1 Bacteroidaceae bacterium
AAAACCATTAATCACTGTAAGAAATAAAGTCACGATAATTGTAATATTATTCATAATCATCTTTGTTTTTTAGTTATACATTTATTTAAGTATCGCAAGTTCAGTTATCGCTTTACTTGTATGGAGTTAAAAAGCTCCCCTTTAACTACAAGCCAAAGCTGAAGAAATCACATCGCAAAGGTATTGTGCTTTTCATATTCCACCAAATATCTGTGACATACGGTAACTATTTGTGACGAACGACCCTCTTTTGGGATAATTGGGATGAATGGGCAACTCCTACATGACGGGAAATACGAAATTAGCCGTTCGGGCACATGCTTCCGAACGGCTAATTCGTCAATTATCAATTAAGCCAATGGTTTATTACTGGCAGACACCACAAACGCTATTTGCCCAATGGTGGGCGCTGTATTTAATAAAGCGAACATAATCTGAACTGAAGAGTAGAGTCCAAAAATACCAACCATCTTTTTCATCGGACGTAGATGACCAATATTGGCCATCTTCACCCTCAAAAATGATGTCCGTTGTTTGCCAACAACATCCCGCAGCAGGAAGGAATATATGAGTGTCAGACAAAGAATAGTTACTTGACGGAGTTCCACCAGATGTTATCACTTGTCCCTTGTCTGATGAATGCTTTGCCTTATACACAATGTAGCCAGCCTTACCAGTACTTTTATAGCCACTTGTCCATACCCAGTAACAGTCGTTCACAAGTTCTTCCCATTCCGCAAGGGTAGGTGTACGCCATGTTCCACCCAAGTTCTGTGTCGCCACATCATATTCTTTAGATATAGAACCATAATGTTTCCCATAACCTCCTGGACTTGTTGCACCAACATTCATCGTTGCCCACTTAACAGACAAGCCAAGGTCAACATATTCATGACCATTTGCAGAAGATGTCGTTTCTGTTAATGATGCTGACCATCGGTACGCCTTACCTGCCACGAGGCTCTTGCTTGCAAGGGTTGCAGTATATTCCGTACCGTCGGCAGATTTTGCAGTAAGCGTAATAGCCTCCGTAACTGTAGGAAGTGCGGCTAAATAGAGCGTAATTGACTTATTGTTGTTTGTCGTAACAACATTATTAAGAGCCACGTTAATGCTTGCAGATGTTGCGGTTGGGGTTACTGAACCATCTGACACATTCATCGTAGCATTAGTAGTCCACACCTTCCTACCATTTGCATTAGCAAGCGTGATGCTTTCCCATGTTGCAGCCACAGGCATGGTGAGGTTTAGCTGAATGATTGAAACAGCATGCTTGAAGTCAAACACGACCTCGAATGGTGTTCCGTCCGAAAGAGTAGTTCCCACAAATGATGAAGGAGCATACATATAATCATACTTCTTGCCGATTGTTGCAAGCGTTCCGTCCTGACCTGTCATATCAATAGGCACGGCTGTGTAGGGAGTGGAAGCAGGCAACTTGCCATTGTAAGGACAATATGCTGCATACGTGTTCTTACGATTGAGTGCCCAACCTGCACCATCAAACGTAGCATAGTGGGCATCCGCACCATCAAGCACGTTCAGCTTCTGCTCTGCCTGATTGTTTGTCTCTGGGGAAACAGGAAACACACCAAGTGCATCGTAGCTTGCCCATGCAAAGCTGATACCCTTGTCCGTAGCCGTGAGTGATGTACGTGTGTCGTCATCATACTCAAAAGGTTTACTACGAAGGATTACTTTATCAACGTTGTCATTTGACTTTGTATCTGCCACATCCACAAGCTCAGATGAACAGGATGCAAGCAGACATACAGATAAAAATGCTGTAAAATGTGGTTTCATACGTTCAATATTTCTTATAGTTCGTTATGGGAACAATATTATTCGGTTGCAAATATACAACATAAGAGAGTAAGAACAAAATAAAAACGGGGAAAAAAGACCCACCCTAACCCTCCCTACAGGGAGGGGATATAGAATGTCCTATCGTTGAAAGGTTAGCGAACAGAGTAACTTAGTCCCCTCCCCATGGGGAGGGTTAGGGTGAGGCTTTGTCTATCTATTCATACCTTTATAGAACTCGGCTTGCATCTGCTGAGCAAGTCTATTGTTCGGATTAAGCTTGAGAGCCTTCTTGTAGTGCTGCATCACCTGCATGAAGTATCGCTGACCGTTCTGTGCAGGATTCTGAACAATCAGAGCCATAAGGTACATACCCTGAAGGGTGTTGAGGTCAGACTTATCCATCTTTGGCAGTGTCTCCATAGTATCAATCATCTGCTTTGACGAAGCAAGAAGAGCCTCCGACTGCGGTGCGGTAGGAGCAATAAGAGCAAAGGTAATGCTTTGCGTAGCCAGACATTGCTTAGGAGCAATGGTCTTCAAGGAGAAGAACCTCAAGTCCAAGGTCATCGACCTTGCCCTTGTCCTCCTCTCCATGCTCTTCCTCTTCATGGGAAGCAGGTAAAGAAGATAAATCATATAAATAAAAAAGCAGACTCTCAACGTTGAGAGTCTGTTTTTTTATATTTGCAACCGATTTATTTTAACAACCGATTTACATTAGTATTAGTAGCCGAAGAGCTGTTCGGCTGTTAGTTCCTCTACTGTGCCGAGGGCACGGAGCTGGGCGAAGTCAAGGGCTGATTTCTTTCCTACTACTGCATAGTGGAATGGCTTGTTCTTGACATACTTCTGCTGGTAAGCAACAACATCCTTGAGGGTGAGGTTCTGTACCTTGTCGTAGTACAACTTTGATGTGTCGTAGTCTATGCCAAGGTCACGTGCCCAATAGTAGTAGTCAATAAGTGCCTTGCCCGTTGTGCGTGATGTGCGAAGACGTGCGATAACACCATTCTTGACAACGTCGAATGAATTCTGCACCTCTGGCATATCATTTATGATGCTACCGAATGTAGATATTACCTCGCCAAGCTTGTCACTCTGTGACTCTGCGTATGACCTAAAGTAGAAGTAAGGATATGAGGCGTTAGGAGTGCGAACACCTGCTGAAGCACCATATACAAGTGCCTTCTTCTCACGCATATCCTGGAACACGATTGAGTTCATTCCTCCACCAAGATATTCGGTATAGAGACGTGAAACAGGATAGAGGTCTGCATCGAACTTGATTCCCTCTGATGTGTAATGAGCGAAGTCGAAGTTCATAGTCTCGTCAAATGGCACATACACAACCTTGCCTTCCTTTGGAAGTATCATGTTCCACTCATGGTTAGGAAGTACAGCCACATACTTGGAAGGTGCGTAATGCTTAGCCTCAACAAGTTCCTTCACATCGTCAAGTGAACGTGGGCCATAGTATGTAACCTCGTGTGAGTAGTTGCGGAATGCCTTGATTGACTCCACGAGTGACTCTGGTGTAAGGCTCTCTATACGCTCATTACTGAGGTTCTGTGTCTTGAGATATTCAGGACCGAAAGTAAGATAAAGATTGAGTTTGCCCATGTATGAGGCGAAGTCGCTAATTTGCATCATCCTTAGCTGGGCAATAGACATCTTGCACTTCTGCCAAGCCTCAGCATCAGGACGGATATTGCCAATCACATGCTCATAGAGAGCCATTGCATCCTGCATGTTCTCGTCAAGTCCTGAGATTGTAACAGTAGTGCGCTTGTCTGCCACCTTGATTGAATATTCGCAACCGAGGCTATAGAATGCTTCCTGAAGCTTCTCGGCAGAGAGGCTATCCGTGCCAAGGTAAGCAAGGTATTCGCTTGCAATATCGAGTGTTGGGTCTGCATAGGCACCCATCTCATATACGTACTGAAGACGGAATATCTTGTTCACGTCATTCTTCACATAAACCATTGGGAGCTTTGTGCTTGTCTCAGCCTTTGTGATATCCTTTGAGAGGTCGATAAATACTGGCTCTATTGGAGTAACAGTAGCATTACTTACCTCCTTAACGAAGTCGCTTGTCACGTCACGATTCATTACGATAGGAGTAATTGATGGCTTCTCTACTGGCACGATGGCTGGGTCTGTTCCCTTGCGCTTATATATAGCCACGTAATTGTCGGAACGAAGATGCTTGTTTGCAAAGTCAACAATATTTGTCTTTGCAATCTTCTCCTTACGGCTGATGCCGTTAACCACGTCCTTCCAGTCAGCACCTGAGATGAATGCGCCAAGCATGTTCATGGCACGAGCGTTGTTCTTCTCAAGTCCCATCTCTTCCTCAAGCTTCTCCCTGTTGATGGCTGACTTCACGATGTTCTCGGCAAACTTACCCTTGCGAAGATTCTTTACCTCGTTGAGGATGATGTTCTTCAACTCGTCAAGTGACTGTCCTGGCATAGGATAAGCCGTAATCTGGAGAGTGGAATAGTCCGTTGCATCATCAACACGTGCATAAGCCTGTAGTACCTTCTGCTTCAGGTTGAGGTTGAGGTCAAGGAGACCAGCCTTACCGTTGTAGAGCACGTCAGATACGAGTGAGAGAGTATCCATCTGCATAGTTGCAGCACCATCAAAGCGCCATGCAAGTGTCACATATTCCTCCTGTGGGCTTAATACCGTCTTAGTAACGGCAGCCTTCAACTCTGGGTCTTTCTTATACTCAAACTTTGGAAGGTTCTCGTTTGGCTCCATGTCGCCAAAGTATCTCTCGATAACAGCTACCATGGAATCTGGTTCAAAGTCACCAGCCACACAGATAGCCATATTGTTTGGCACGTAATAAGTCTTGAAGAACTTCTTGATATTTGTGATTGAAGGACTCTTTAAGTGTTCCTGTTTTCCGATGATACCACGCTTGTAGGTGTGGCTTGGGAAGAGGACTGTAGCTATAGTGTCGTGCATCTTGTCCCAGTCCTCAGTAAGACCGCCATTGTACTCCTCATACACAGCCTCAAGCTCTGTGTGGAAGCCACGGATGACAAGGTGCTTGAAACGGTCAGCCTGCACCTTTGCCCAGTTCTCTATCTGGTTTGAAGGGATATCCTCCACATAAGCTGTCACGTCATAGCTTGTGAATGCGTTCGAGCCTTCAGAACCAATGGTAGCCATAAGCTTGTCGTACTCATTAGGGATGGCAAGCTTTGATGCCTCATAACTGATGCTGTCAATAGTATGGTAAATGGCCTTGCGCTCTGCTGGGTCGGTAGTTGCACGATACACCTCATAGAGACGCTCTATCTCATCGAGCATAGGCTTCTCCTTGGCATAGTCAGTAGTACCAAAGCTCTCGCTACCCTTGAACATCACGTGCTCAAGGTAGTGTGCAAGACCTGTACTCTCCTCAGGCTCATTCTTTGAACCAGCACGCACACCGATGTAAGTCTGGATGCGTGGAGTCTGCTTATTGACAGACATGTAAACCTTGAGACCATTCTTGAGAGTGTAAATCTTCACACCCATAGGGTCGTTTTCCACAGTCTCGTAGTTGTACTTTGAATTGTTGCAGGCAACAAACATCATTGCCGCCGCACAATAAATTAAAGTCTTTAATTTTTTCATCGTGTTTATGATTTTAATATCTATAAGGGAAGAGACCAACATACGTCGGGTCATAATTTGGTCGCAAAGGTATGCTTTTTTTAGTCAAATGAGAATAGAAAATATAAAATATAATGCGATAACACATCATTTTAGTAATAAAAATTGGAAAACGTGGCGTTTTGTAGTAACTTTGCACCAAATTTAAGGTAGATTGTTTTTCAAATAAGCAAAAGATTATGATGCTCAAGCAGACAAAGATTGTCGCATCCATCTCCGACTTGAGATGCGAAGTTGACTTCATTCGTTCACTCTTCGAGGCAGGAATGAATGTAGTACGTATGAACACAGCCCACGGAACACGTGAAGGTATGGATAAGCTTATCCATAATGTACGCGAGGTAAGCAACCGTATCGCCATCCTCATCGACACAAAGGGTCCAGAGGTACGTACAACAAGAATTGCGGGATTGGAGGACTCAGAGCAGCTTCAGTTCCACATTGGCGACATCGTGAAGGTTGTGGGCAACCCAGACATCGAGACTACTCGCGAGCAGATAGCCGTATCATACAAGAACTTCGTTGAGGACCTCAAGGTAGGTTCTTACATCCTTATTGATGATGGTGAACTTGAGTTGTTCGTACGCGAAAAGCATACTGACCACCTCGTATGTGAAGTACAGAACGAGGCTTCAATGGGTCACCGCAAGAGTGTGAACGTACCAGGTGTACGTATCAACCTCCCTTCACTCACAGACAAGGACAAAGCTAACATCAAGTATGCCATAGAGCGTGACATCGACTTCATCGCTCACTCATTCGTCCGCACAAAGCAGGACATCCTCGACATCAAGGAGATTCTTGACGCTTACGGTAGCGACATCAAGATTATCGCCAAGATTGAGAACCAGGAGGGCGTTGACAATATCGACGAGATTCTTGAGGTGGCAGATGGTGTAATGGTTGCACGTGGTGACCTTGGTATCGAGGTTCCACAGGAGCGCATCCCAGGTATCCAACGCATCCTCATCAAGAAGTGCGTACTTGCCAAGAAGCCTGTCATCGTGGCTACTCAGATGCTCCACACCATGATTAAGAACCCACGCCCTACACGTGCCGAGGTTACAGATATCGCAAACGCTATCTACTACCGTACAGACGCCATCATGCTCTCTGGTGAGACAGCATACGGTAAGTACCCAGTAGAGGCTGTACAGACAATGGCTAAGGTGGCTAAGCAGGCAGAGATAGACAAGCTCCCTGACAACGATATCAAGATTCCACTCACAGAAGATACAGACGTGACAGCCTTCCTTGCAAAGCAGGCAGTAAAGGCTACTAACGTGATGCCTATCAAGGCTATCATCACAGACAGCTTCTCAGGAACAACAGCTCGCAACCTTGCAGCTTTCCGTGGTAAGTACCCAGTACTCGCCATCTGTTACAAGGAGAAGACAATGCGTCACCTTGCTCTCTCTTACGGAGTGGAAGCTATCTACATGCCAGAGAAGGCAAACGGTCAGGCTTACTACTTTGCAGCCCTCCAGAAGCTCATGGACGACGGAGTACTCAAGGGCACAGACATGGTTGCATACCTCAGTAGTGGTAAGAAGGGAACAAAGACATCATTCCTCGAAATCAATACAGTAGGTGATGTTCTCAAGGCTGGTCTTGACTACGTATTGCCAAACAGGAACAGGTATTTGTAGCCCCCCAGCCCCCGAACTAAGCGAAGCGGTCTCACTGACCGCAGGGAAGTAACGGGGCGGCCTCCGGGTCATGTTGAGGTCCTAGCTACAATAACAACAAAAACAGAAGCAATAAATTCTACACGGATAGAATTTATTGCTTCTATTGTTTTTTTCATAAAAGTTCAATCCAGATGGCCGCCCCCTTTGGGGGTTGGGGGGCTTTCGGTGGTCTTGTTGGCTACCTCTGCCACCTCTTCATCCTGCACATAATGAGTTCGTCATTATCCCCACGCTGGTGCATTCCACCACCCTCGCAATAGCGGAAGAAGGAGCAATCGGAACATGGCTCTTTCTTTGCCATCCATGAGTGGTCACGATACACTTGGAACTTAGTGTTCCACACTTCCCATAGGTTATCGTGGTATATATTGCCTTGATGATAGTCGCTACGAATACTTGAGCAAGCAGATATTGAGCCATCTATAAGGACAGAAACAACATTTATTCCAGCTATGCAATTGAAGAAATGTCCACGTGACTCATTCTCGTAAGCCCCGAGAAAACCTTCACAGCCGAAATAGCAAAGCATAGATGTCTTGTCTGCAATCTTATCCAACCTTTTCTGCTTAATGAACTCCATAAGTTGTTCAAACTCTTCGTCTGTGATAATCATATCTGGGTCTTTGGCTGCACGTCCCATAGGGAAGATAGAGAGGAGACGCCAACGAGGAACGCCTTCTGCCTCAAGTGCAGCGAACATCTTGTCAAGCGACTTGATGTTACGACGGTTTACACAAGTATCTACATCCCACGTGAGTCCTGTAGTATGACAAAGGAGACGGATAGCATTCCATGTCCTTGCAAAACTGCCCTTTCTGCCTCGCATCCAGTCATGGTCATCCTCCAGTCCGTCAAGACTTATCGTCAGGCTTCGCATGCCAGCAGCAAGGAGTGAACGAAGACGAGCTTCATCAAGCAACCAGCCGTTTGTGACAAGTCCCCAGTTATATCCGCGCTTCACCACTTCACGACCGACATCCTCTATATCCTTACGTACAAGCGGCTCACCTCCGGTTATGACGATAAGCACCTCACTTGTATTTACATTAGGAGTTATGGTGTCGAGTGCCTTGAGAAAATCCTCCGCAGGCATATCCTCATGAAGGGCAGTAGCCGTCTTACAGTCGCTACCACAATGGCGACACTGGAGGTTGCAACGCAAGGTACATTCCCAGAACACCTGTTTTATCGGGTGCTGCTTCTTGTTGATGTTACGCATCTGACGGAACACCTCCAGTTGCAGCCGCTTCCTTAAACCAATTTTTCTTTCAGATATCATTATTTAGCGTCACTTTCTTTTTTTGTGAAGGGTAAAGTTAGCTGTAGCTGTTGCCTTGAACTTGTTTGTAGCCACACTGTCCAACTGTACATCAACGTACATAGTGTCATTCTCATACACGCCAGACTTGTCGGAAGCAATCACTTGAAGCTGTTTGAAAGTTGAGCTTACGCTACTTTTTCTGTCGTACTTCTCAATAATTGAATTTGACGAGTATTTACCCTTTCCATCAGACACAACAATTTGCATATCCCTTACGGAATAAGCACCATCTGTAGGGAAAGAGCTTACCTCCACATTTTGCACAGGTTCACCTTCTGTATCAAGGACAATACCTGTTGTCTCACTCAGAATCTCAGCAGAAGGTGGTGGAGTTCCGTACAAAACTGGCTCGTCAGAATCACAACCAGCAACGCCCATCAAAGCGAGCATACATCCAAAAACACGTGTCAGTTTTGACAACAGATAATTGTCAAGTTTTTTTGTCATTATTTTATAATGTGTTTATTGTTGATTCTTTTTCTTGTGAAGGGTGAAGTTAGCAGTAGCAGATGACGTATAGTCAAAAAACATTTCTCCTACAACCATAGGCACTTTCTCCAACACATAGTCTATGTATAATGTATCATTATCATACACTCCTGTACTGTCAGTTGCAATAACACGATACTTAGGGAAATATATCTTACTATCTGTCGTATCATTTTCACTAAGACGATATTCATACATAACCTCTGTTGTGTATTTTCCATCTTCATCTGTTAATCCCCCCAGATTATCTGCATACTTAAGTCCTCCATCTTGATATACAGGATTAACACGAACATGAATATTACTGACTGGATTTCCAATTGAATCAGTCACAAGACCAGCGACCTCTCCCCTTACAGCGAAACGAACACCAGGAACACCATAAAGACATACAGCTCTATAAGGTTCCTTTTCATCTTCGTCTCCGCAACTTGTGAATCCGAGCAAAACAAGGACAGCACCAAGGAAAGACATAACCTTGTTTAATACATAGTCATTGTTAAGAATTTTTGTAATCATAGTCATATCGTTTTTATAGTTATTAAAGATAATTATGCAAATGTACAACTTAAGTTTGAAATTGCAAGCATATTTGTCCAAAAAGTTAACAAAGACGAAAGAAAAACTCTCGTCCATATCTTTTGCGCAATTATCCTTTTGTCAAGCAAAGTGCAAAGCACAGCTTACACTTAGCGCAAATCTAAAGAAATACGCTTACATTTTGGAGCAAAGAGATTCACGAAATATTTAGGGAGCATTGACGAACCATTAACGAAGGATTAGCGAGGAAATACGAAGTAGCAAAATGATAGTTAGTGAAATGTGAAGTTTAGGACGCAAAAAGGCGAAGTGAGTCAAGAGAGTGGCAATTATCCGTCTCTTTTTTTTGCACAATAAAATAATATCATTACATTTGCACGCAAAACCATTAACTTAAAATATATGAGCAATACTATAAAAGATATCATAACTCGCAGAAGCGTAAAGAAATATCTGGACAGACCCGTAGATATGGAAATCGTGGAGCAGATTGTAGAGGCAGGCATCTATGCGCCAAGTGGCATGAACATGCAGTCGCCTATCATACTTGCCGTGACAAACAAGGAGATGCGCGACCGTCTGAGCAGGATGAACCTCGACGTGCTCATAAAGAATAACATGAAGGCATCATCGGGTCATGCCGACCCATTCTATGGCGCACCCGTAGTTCTCGTGGTACTTGCAAAGAAGAGCGTGGGCACTCACGTGTATGACGGTTCGCTCGTCATGGAGAACATGATGATTGCTGCCCACAGCCTCGGCCTTGGCTCTTGCTGGATTCACCGTGCCAAGGAGGTCTTCGAGACGGAGGAAGGCAAGAAACTACTCCTCGACCTCGGCATAAGTGACGAGTACGAAGGCATAGGCAACTGCATCGTGGGTTACCCAGCAGATGACGCCCTCAAGCCTCAGTCACCACGCAAGGAAGACTACGTGGTGTGGGTGAAGTAAGAGGAACGCGAACCTCGCTACAAAGCAGACGAAACCTTACCTCAAAGCTGCCACGACCTTGCCTAAGAGTAGCCGCAGCCTTGCTGCCGAGTAGCCAAAAGTGTTCAGGCTTTGCTATTTTATAGCAATCCCCATTAAACAAACAGAGAAAAATATATTCTAACACATAGCATCTTCACTTTACAGCACCTCCCCCCAAAGGAGAGGACACGCAAGTGATAGTGCCAGTTTATATTAACGAATTACTTGGAAACGATAGTTATTTCAGCATTATGCCTCGTAGCAGGAGCACTCATAGGCTTCCTGTTCTTCAAGAGCAAGAACACATCCGTGATGTCACAGGTGGCTATGCTTGACAACGACAACAAGCGACTTGCAGAAGAAAAGGAGAAACAGGAGGCTACCATACAGAACCTCACGAGCGAAGTGAAAAGCCTCACTTCGGAGAGGGACAAGTATGAGTGGGAAGCTGCGAACCTTCGCAAGGAGACGGAAGTCCTCCGAAAGGATGCAGAGGAGAGGCTAAGTGCCGAGAGGGACAGTTTCCACAAAGTGCTGGAAGACACGAAGGCACAATACGAGCAACGCATCATCCAGCTCAAGGAGGCAGACGAGAAGCATCACGCCGAGGCAATGCACGAACAGCAGGTACGCTTTGACGAGACAATAGCCAAGGTGACGGCAGAGATGAAGGCTGCCACGGAAACCATGCTCAAGGAACGCCAGAAGGACTTTGCCGACTCAAGCAACGAGACACTCGGACAGATAGTCAACCCTCTTCGCGAGACAATCGACAAGATGAAGCAGGCGATGAACGACACCACCGAGAAGCAGACAGCCATGAGCAGCGAGATGAAGGTGAGCATAGAGAACATGATGCGCCAGAGCGAAGCTGCCAAGATGAGTGCCGACGAGTTGGCACGACTCTTCAAGCATGGCACAAAGATGCAAGGCGACTGGGGCGAGACGATACTCGACGAGATACTACAGTCGCAAGGACTCACCAAGGGCGTACACTACGAGACGCAAGCCGTGATACGCGACGCCAACGGAAACGTGGTGAAGACGGACGAGAGAAGTTCTATGCGTCCGGACATCATACTCCACCTCGACCAGAAGCGAGACGTCATCATCGACTCAAAGGTGTCAATGTCTGCCTACATAGATTATGTGAATGCCGAAAACGAGGAAGACCGACAGAGGGCACTCAAGGCACACATAGACAGCATAAACAAGCATGTGAAGGAGCTATCCGAAAAGGATTATGCCGGCTACATACAAGCACCAAAGGTCAAGATGGATTACGTGATAATGTTCGTACCGAACACCGTAGCCCTCTGGACGGCTCTCAACACACAGAGAGACCTATGGCGCAAGGCAATGGAGAAGAACGTGTTCATAGCCGACGAGCAGACACTCTTTGCCGCACTTCGCATCATCAACCTCACGTGGACACAGATAGCCCAGGCACAGAACCACGAGAAGGTATTCAAGCTTGCCAACGACATGATTGACCGAGTCGGTCAGTTCATAAAGAGATACCAAGCCATAGGCAAGGCTCTCGATAATGCACAGAAAGCATACGACGACGGCGAGAAAAAGCTTGCGCCACAAGGCCAGAGCATACTCGTGACGGCAAACATGCTTCTCAAGCTCGGGGCAAAGCAGAGTGACAAGAACCCAATACCGCTTGCAGACGAAGAGCCTGCAACGAATGAAGAGTTATTAATTCAGAATTCATAACGAGAGTCATCTTTGGCTCTCCCAACAATAAAAGCATCAATATGATAGGAACACCAGAGATTATCGCAATAGTCGTGATTGTTCTTCTCCTCTTCGGAGGCAAGAAGATACCAGAGCTCATGCACGGACTTGGCAAGGGCGTGAAGAGTTTCAAGGACGGGATGAACGGAGTAGGCGAGGAGAAGAAGAAAGAAGATGAGCAATGAACTGACGTTCTGGGATCACCTCGACGAACTAAGGGGATGTCTGTGGCGCATCGTGGCATCGGTAACCATCGCAAGTGTCGTGGCGTTCTGCCTAAAGGAACCGCTGTTCGACATCATACTTGCACCATGCCATAGCGACTTCATCCTCTATAGGCTGCTGGGGGCAGAACCATTCTCAATTCATCTAATCAATACGGGATTGGCAGAGCAGATGCTCATCCACATCAAGGTGGCAATGTGCATAGGAGTGATAGCCGCCTCACCTTATATAATATACGTGTTATTCGGCTTCATATCCCCAGCTCTCTATGATAACGAACGTAGGCACTCCGTCCGTCTCACCGTGGCGGCATACATCATGTTCTTTGTAGGCATACTTGTCAACTACTTCCTCATATTCCCACTTACCGTCCGTTTCCTTGGACAATATCAGGTGAGCGAGGACATAGACAACATGCTCACCATCAGTTCATACATAGACACGCTGATGATGCTGTCCATCTCATTCGGAATAATATTTGAGATACCAGTACTGTCATGGCTACTCGCCACCTTCGGCTTGCTCAAGGCATCATGGATGTCACGCTACCGCCGACAGGCAATAGTGGCAATACTCATCATATCAGCCATCATCACGCCAACAACCGATGTCTTCACCCTCTTCATCGTGGCACTCCCAATATGGATGCTCTACGAGATAAGCATCGGAATAGTCAAATTTGCAAAAGGATAAAGGTGAAACGCAAGGACCTCACACCTCGTGTCGTCTTATATGCTTCTCCTCCCCAAATAACTCAATATTATAATAATTAGCGTAAATCAAATTTAATTAAACAAAATTTCAAATGATGAAAAAGATTACTTCTTGGGCTAAAATGCTCATATTTGTATTGGTAGGCGCACTTTCGCTTACATCATGCGACAAGGACGACATGAAGGCCGCAAACCTTGATGGTACATGGGAAGGAGACTTCTTCATGGAATACCTAAGTCCATCAGGAATCCTATACCATGCAAAAAGCACAATGATCAGATTTGATCAGAAGCCATTTAAGAATTATGGTGTAGGTTATCAAATTGATTACTACCCAAAAGGTTGTCCAGTTTTAATTGCATTCCATGAGTTTGATTGGAGTGTCGAAGATGGAATTGTCACTATGGTATATCCTACAGAGCCAGAACTAAACATCAGGATTTATGATTACAGAATGAGTTCAACATCATTCCATGGCGTAATTGAGAAGGGAGCATCCAAAACAGCTTTCAGCTTGGACAAAGTTGAAGATCCTGACTGGGGAGAGTATTCTGACAGAGTAGGTACATACTACTACGCAAAGCCACGCACAGCAGCAGAAGCTGACAGCGTTAGCGTAGAATAATCACACATACAGCAACGGACTTAGCGCATGGCAATAGTCCTAAATCCGTAACAAAACAAGGGCATATCATAAGCCAACAAGGCTGCTGATATGCCCTTGACATATCACACCACATTTGCACTTCCAAAGTCATTGCACCGTCATGAGACCGCTATGATACCGAAGTGATACCGAAGTGACTTAGCTATGGCTCCGCTATAGGAGCGGAGAAATAGTAGAGAAATAGTAGAGCCACTACAAAACATCTACGGAATCACAACATAAAAGTATTGTAAATACATAGGAAAAAATTGGTGTGAATGTAACACAAAATTCCAATTCTGACACTTTGAACGGATTTTTCATGTCTCGATTTTCACTCATAATGCATTTTGAGACGTAAAAATCGTTTTTAAAGTTCAAATTGAAACATATTGCCACCAAAATGAAATGTTTTTTAATGTAGAGTTACTACCTTTGCAAAGTCGATTCAAAATTGGGGTCACAAGAGAAATGTTCTAACTTTAAGACCAGAAAAAAATATTGTAATATGAAAGCGTTAATTTACTTCCTTCTCTTCTACGCGTGCATCTTTCTCATCTCAATGATACCAGAGGAAAGCGTTGCAGAACAAAACGATACTTCAGTAGAAGTAAATCGTCACAAAGAGACATCATATACTATGCATGCCGATTCTCTTCAGAAATGGGTAATGTCTGACGTATATTGATGCTACATTCCAACATGTTTATTCATCAAGGGATAACCTACAAGTAAAAAGTTTGAATAACAGGATAACTTAGGTTTGCGTCAATACTCCGCAGGCTCAAGTGGTCTCCGTATTCCGAGGACTTCACAAAGCAGCCACAATACAAGCAAATATGAATTGCATCTTAGCAATAAGGACATGACGCAAAAATCCAAACCAAAAAGAATGATAGGGAACAACAAGACACTACCGAGATAAACAAGGAAGTGCTTGTTTCACCATTCCACGATTGAATTAAACAAACAAAAATCTCATTATTTTAAGCACATAGATTTCATTCCAAAACTGTTCTATATTCGTAAACACGCATATAGGGCAGTTTTTGCATTACATAAACACAAGAATGGTGCAAAGAATTATGCTTACACGTTCAGATAACGATAATGTAGACAAGAATTAAAGAAGTACAAAAAAAAGGAACTAAACAACGGCTAAATGTCCTAAAAGACGGTAATTTCACACTTATTTTCAATTTCTCGCATTTTTTTATGCTTTTTGTTTGTTGTTTGTAAAATAATATGTACTTTTGCGATAACTCTTGTTCAAAAACAAAACTAATGTTCAAAACTATACCCTCATGATGAAACATTTATTGAAAAAATTCGTCCTACTACTATTAATGCTTGTTTCTGTAACTCTTAGCGTCAACGCTGACGACTTGGAGAAATACTGGGAAAACATACCAAGCGAGTTAAGGGAACGATACAATTTAGCCAATCGCAAGATTGGAGAAGACTGGGTGTTGCAGTTTGCTGATTCACTCGATACCAAATCGCGTGAGCTCAACAATTTGCGACTAAGGATGTTTGCGTCCCAGATAAGAAGTCACTACGCTTTTGCGAAGAACGACTCTGCAAGCTACATCTACCACAACGACAACACAATGTCTTTGGCAAAGGAAGCCAATGCGATGCATTACTACTACACGGAAAAGATGGGTAGAATAATGTTCTACTACAAGAACCACCACAGACACCTTGCCCTCACTACCGTGCAGGAACTTCTCAACGAAGCCAAGGAAAACAACGATATACATGGAATATACTTCGGATATATGTCCATGTGCTATTTCTACTCAACAAAGCGTTCGCCACAGCAAGCCATAGAATATGGCATCAAGGCAACGGAGTGTCTTGACATGATGGACAATCCGAACGACTTCTCAAAGACGTACATATACAATCAGCTGGCAATAAACTATCTTAACCTTCGCGATTACGAGAACTGTATCAAGAACATAAAGGTTGCGCTCCAGTATAATGACGCTCTTCCAGATATGTACTTTACGCTTTGCAAGGCTTACTTCGAGATGGGTGACATCCACAACTTCAAAGAGACAGCAGGCAAATACATGGAAAAAAAAGAGCAGAACGGCTTCATGTTCTTCACGGATGACAACGTAATAAAGGCTCTTACCAGCATTATTGACAAGGATTACAAGTCTGCCCAGACATATATTGACAGTATTGGCGCAAACGAGGACAAAATGTATTGCCTCCTCAGATTCTACAAGGCACAGAACAACTGGCAGAAGGCATACGAGTGTCAGGAGATGATTTCCAACTATGAGGATTCCATTGCCCTCACCATGTATTCAGAGGAAATATCAGACATGAGTGGCGAGCTTGACTCCCTCTACCGCGTGAAGGAGAAAGACGAGATTCTCATGCGACAACGCTTCTACATGATTATCACAGGCATTATCATATTTGCAATTATAATAATGTCTATCATCGTCATTCTCAGATACCGCACAGTGAAGCACAAGAATCAGGCTCTTGCCCACAACATAGACAAACTTATCAAGTACAAGCAGAAGGTACTTGAACTTGAGAATGAGAAATATGGCAAGCGTCCCGCTCCTTCACTCAACGACGAGTTGGAAGAAATGGATGATGACATAAACGACGAAAACGAAGAAGAGGAGGAAGAAGAAGAAG
>JAFZVY010000063.1 GCA_017617575.1 Bacteroidaceae bacterium
AGTGAGAGAACCATTGATGTAACCTGCATTGCAAGCTGCATAGCCTGCTCAAGTTCCTTGTCAATCTGATTCTCCTGAGCCCCTGGGAACTTAGCGAGGTGAACGCTCTCTGACTTGTCCTTACCTGTAACTGAGTTAAGGTCAAGGAAGAGCTGATCAGCATAGAATGGAGCAACAGGTGCTATCAGACGTGCGATAGTGTCGATGCAAGTATAGAGAGTCTGGTAAGCAGAGAGCTTGTCCTGTGTCATGCCGCCACCCCAGAAACGCTTCTTGTTCAGACGGATGTACCAGTTAGAGAGCTTGTCGATGACGAAGTTCTGAATCAAACGACCAGCAGGAGTTACGTCATAGTCAGCAAGGTACTTATCTACATCCTTAACAAGAGAGTTGAGCTCAGAGAGCAACCAACGGTCAAAGTCTGGACGCTCAGCGAATGGAACATCTGCCTCCTCGTATGCGAATCCGTCAACATTTGCGTAGAGAGTGAAGAATGAGTAAGCCTGATAGAGCTTTACGAAGAATGCACTTGTAACATCCTTAACGCCCTCTGGGTCAAATGAGAGGTTATCCCATGGAGATGAGTTTGTAACCATGTACCAGCGAACTGCATCTGTGCCGTAAGTGCCGATACAGTCGAATGGATTGATTACGTTACCCAGACGCTTTGACATCTTGATACCGTTCTTATCAAGTACAAGACCGTTAGAGATTACGTTCTTATAGGCAACAGAATCAAATACCATTGTTGCTATTGCATGGAGAGTAAAGAACCAGCCACGTGTCTGGTCAACACCCTCTGCGATGAAATCAGCAGGATATGCGTTGCGCGCATCAATCACATCCTTATTCTCGAATGGGTAGTGAATCTGTGCGTATGGCATAGCACCAGAGTCGAACCATACATCAATAAGGTCGAGCTCACGGGTAAGTACATTACCACTCTCGCCAACAAGCTTTATATCGTCAACGTATGGACGGTGGATGTCTATGCGGTCATAGTTCTCCTGACTCATATCGCCAAGCACGAAGCCCTTGTCCTTGAGTGGGTTGCTCTGCATTACGCCAGCCTTTACAGCCTTCTCTATCTCATTATAGAGTTCCTCAAGTGAACCTATGCAGATTTCCTCCTTGGTATCACGATTACGCCAGATAGGAAGTGGAGTACCCCAGTAGCGTGAACGTGAGAGGTTCCAGTCGTTCAGATTCTCAAGCCACTTACCAAAGCGGCCAGAGCCGGTTGACTCAGGATGCCAGTTGATGGTCTTGTTCAACTCTGCCATACGCTCCTTCTTTGCAGTAGAGCGGATGAACCATGAGTCGAGAGGATAATAGAGCACTGGCTTATCTGTACGCCAGCAGTGAGGATAGTTGTGTACGTGCTTCTCGATCTTGAATGCACTACCCTCTTCCTTCATCTCAAGACAGAGAATCACGTTGAGGTCCATATCCTTTGATGCTGCCTTCTCGTCATACTTACCACCTACATTATACTTAGGGTCGTATGCGTTCTTTACGAAAGCACCTGCATGTTTCCAATATGACTCATTCACGCAAGCCTCAAGGAACTTAGGATCAATATCCTCCTTCACGAAGTACTTACCTGTAAAGTCAACCATTGGACGGGTATCACCAGCCTTGTCTATTACGAAAAGTGATGGGATGCCAGCATCCTTAGCCACCTTGGCATCATCAGCACCGAATGTAGGTGCGATATGAACGATACCTGTACCATCCTCTGTAGTAACATAGTCACCAGGGATAACGCGGAATGCCTCTGCTTCCTTTACTACAACATTATCACCCTCGAGAGCGCATGGCTTTACCCATGGCATGAGCTGCTGATAATGAGTACCTACGAGGTCAGAGCCCTTACCCTTCCAGAGAATCTCTATTGGCTGCTCATTTCCTTCCTCATCCTTTGTTGGCTGGAAGTAAGCAGAGAGACGGCTCTCAGCAAGCACATATACAGCCTCCTCGTTTGTATAAGGGTTATTTCCCTTAACAGCAACATAGTCAATCTTCGGACCTACACAGAGAGCTGTGTTTGAAGGAAGTGTCCAAGGAGTTGTTGTCCATGCAAGGATGTATGTAGGGAGTTCAGACTTGTTGAACTCAACCTTGTCAAGCACCTTGAACTGCGCAGTAACCGTTGTATCCTTCACGTCACGATAGCAACCAGGCTGGTTAAGCTCGTGAGAGGAAAGTCCAGTACCTGCGGCTGGTGAGTATGGCTGAATGGTATATCCCTTGTAGAGCAGATTCTTGTTGTAGAGCTGCTTGAGGAGATACCAGAGTGATTCAATATACTTATTGTCGTAAGTGATGTAAGGGTGCTCGAGGTCAACCCAGTAACCCATCTTGTTTGTGAGCTGTGTCCACTCGTCGGTGTACATCATCACGTTCTTACGACAAGCGTCATTATAGTCATCAACGCTTATCTTCTTACCGATATCCTCCTTTGTGATTCCAAGACTCTTCTCAACAGAAAGCTCAACAGGGAGACCGTGAGTGTCCCAACCAGCCTTACGCTTAACCTGATAGCCCTTCATTGTCTTGTAGCGGAGGAATGTATCCTTGATGGTACGTCCCATCATGTGGTGGATACCCGGATGTCCGTTTGCAGAAGGAGGTCCCTCAAAGAACACGAACTGAGGGCATCCCTCACGCTCGCTGATACTCTTGTGGAACAAATCTTTCTTCTCCCACTCAGCAAGAACCTCATTGTTTGTCTCTACGAGATTCAGGCCTTTACGTTCCGTAAATTTCTTATTCATTGATTTGTATATGATTTTTCTTACTTTCAAAAATTAAGTGTCTGTCAGCTTGCCATGCTTTCACAAAGTGCAGCGACTAAAGAAAGGCGATACACCTCTCTAATTTTAGAGTGCAAAGATACATAAAATTCTTGTCATTTCATATACTTTTCAACTTTTTAACGTTTCACAAAGACGATTTACGGGCAGTTCAACAAATAGCCCTACGAAAAGCCAGTTCAATCCCTAGCAAAGGCATGGTAAAAACGCCCTAAAACGCAGATGCAATTCCCATGAAACGGGGGATTTTGAGAAGAGGCAAGAAAACCATCACACGCTACAACACAAAAGCGACGTGATGCCAACACCACGCCGCTCTTGTAAAAGTATTATTTCTTTGCTTTCGCACTCTTTTTCTTGTGCTGAAGTTTCGGAATCTTAATGGTCTGTCCCTCCTTAAGTTCGGTAATACCGCCATTGAAGGCTTCCACATAACACTCCATGCCAGGACCGAGATAAGCCTTTGAAATAGACTTAATTGTCTGTCCGCTTTTAACAGTCACCGTATTGGCAACTCCGACAATACGATACGCACCAGTCCTTACACGTGGGTCGTTATCATATTTTGAAGTCTGCTCAACCTTTGCCTCTGGTTTTTCTTCCTTCTTTGGCTCAGCAACAGGCTTGCTTTCCTCAACAGGCTTCTCTTCCGTCTTCTCAACGGCAGACTCTTCTGTTGTAGTAGCAGGAGCAGCAGGCTCAACAGCCTTTTGCTTTGTCGTATCAGGCTGCTCAACAGCAGGAGCCGCAGGAGTCTCGACTACAGGCTCTTTCTCTATACCAAGGAGATTTGATGAGCGTGCATAATATCCGAACACGAAGAACAATGCCGCAACAACAACGTTCACGATTATTGCGTAGATCAGGAACATTCTCTTGCTGTCACTCTCTTCATCCTCATAGAATTGAGAGATATAGTCTTCCTGCTCTTCTTCCTGTTCTGGCTCAGGTTCAGGTTCCTTGGTTGGAGTCTCCGTAACTTCTGGGGTTTCCGGAATTTCTGGAACTTCCGGAGATTCCGGCATTTCCTGCTCTTCTTCCTCAACTTCAGGAGTAGCTGGTGCCTCTGGCTCTACCGGCTCCTC
>JAFZVY010000064.1 GCA_017617575.1 Bacteroidaceae bacterium
GCCAGCGAAACGCACAAAAAAACGTCAACCACCTTAGGACAAAGGATGAGTTTTGACAACCATGTTAGGAATAAAAAAGTAAAGTGCAAACCAAATTAGTCCTAACGAACATAACTGTCAACTAATTTCAGGACACAACACTCAGCAGGAAATGGCGATTTTTTTGTGCGCGCAGAAAAAAAAATTGTACGCGTACAAAATAAAATTCCTTCGGGATGCAAATATTTTTTCTTCGTGCAAAATTTGATTTCCTCGTTTTTGACGATTTTTTATGCCCCGATATTTACGATAAGCCATCCCGAATACCGTGAATGACAATCGTACAAAAAGAACAAATTGCAAACTCACGATTGAAGGACAATAAACGTAAATAGAATGGAAACATAAATCGTGTTAAAATGCACGAGAGTTTATAGTCCATCTTCTAATTATTTGTACCTTTGTTACGTATTAAAGTACCTAAACGGGATATTTTATCATTAAACCTAAAATAATTTGAAAATGAATAAAACATTATTGTTGCTTGCTGTTGTTTCTCTTACACTACTATCTTGTGGTGATAAAGAAGATGAGTTTCATCATAGAACCATAAATGTAAACAATTTGTCTGATGAAATAGTTTATGTGATGGGGGATTTGTGGTATCCTAATCATATGTCTTTTTCGTGTGCTTTGGTATATGGAAATGGTTGTAAGACAAATCCGAAAGAAGTAAACAAAAAAGCTTTAGATTTGGGGAATAATGGTTTTTACGAGTCTGGTTTTGGTGCTGTATCTGATACTTTATGGATATACGTGTTGGATTCTGTAAAACTGAATGGTGGCGTGACAAGTCTGGATGCAGTACGTCAATGCTATGGTGTTACTCTTTCTGATTTGTACAGATTAAATTGGACTATTTCATATCCACCTACTCCGGAAATGAAGGATATTAAGATGTATCCTGTATATAGCGAAAGTGCAAAGGAGGAAACTGATGAAAAAGACAATTAGCATTATGGGGTAGCGAAATCCATGAAATGGATTTGCTTTCATTTTCCCTTAATTTTGGGTCGAAACTTCGTTATAAGTGCGTTATGACTCAACTGTTTCTCCGCTATTTGTCCGCTATTCTCCGCTAAATAGCGGAGGCATAGCGAAGTCACTTTGGGCTCACTACGGGCTCATAGCGGAGTCACGACCTTATCACAAATAAGGGAAGAAGGTAAAACGTACAAAGAACAAAAACGGCAAAAAAGAATTGGCATAAGTTCACATAGCAAATACAAAAATGGTATTCATATCTATGAAAGTAGTAAAATTTTGAACAGAAAAGTAAGAAAAAGTTAGTTTACTGTTCAAAATTTTACTACTTTTGCATCATGATAACTAATTTAGAGCAAATAGGCAACATACCAGTAAGCACGTCTGCCATATCAGCTTTATACTCTGACATAAGGGCTGGCAATCAGAAGGTGCGCAACCTTGAATTGGGCAACAACATCATCCGACTCAAGAAGGGGCTTTATGTGGTTAACCCAAATGTGTCAAGAGTGGCATTATCTACCGAACTTATTGCCAATCATATTTATGCTCCGTCATACATATCTATGTTGTCTGCCCTAAGATATTACGGATTGATACCAGAAACGGTTTATACCACACAATCCATGACTATCAAGCATTCACGTAGTTTTGACACACCATTGGGACGATTTGAATACACATTCATTAACCGTGATGCTTTCCACATTGGAGTCACAACCATCAATAAGCAAACATACGCTTTCCTTATGGCTACACCAGAGAAGGCTTTATGCGACTTGATAGCCAATTCTCCAAAGGTCAACCTTCGCTACATTAGGGACGTGGAAGCATATCTTGAGGATGATATAAGAATGGACATTGAAGCTTTACGTAAGATGGATATCAGCATTTTTGAACGATATATACAGGTCGGCAAAAAGGCTGGCTCAATTCAGACACTAATAAATTATCTAAGAAGATGAAAAACGAGATTTTCGACCAGATGTTGTCTGCCTACGAACAGACAACAGAGCAACAGAAGCGAAACGCCATATTTGAGGTAAACCAGCAGATTATACTTGCAGGTCTCTATAATGGCGGTTTCTTCGATGTGGCTGCATTCTATGGCGGCACATGCCTACGCATTTTCCATGGTCTCCAACGATTTAGCGAGGATATGGATTTCTCGCTCCTTGCTCCGAAGGACAATTTCGACTTCACACAATATTTCCAACCAATTATTGACGAGTTTGCCTTGGTAGGTCGTGAAGTGGAGATAAAGAAGAAAGACAAGAAAAATTTCGGAAAGGTGGAATCTGCATTTCTGAAAGACAATACAGACGTTTATGACTTAACATTCCAAACGGAGAAATCCATCAAGATAAAGATTGAGGTTGACACCCAACCTCCTTTGGGATTCAAGACTGAGCAAAAGCTTCTCCTTCTTCCAGAATCCTTCATGGCACGATGCTTCACCCTGCCAGATTTATTTGCAGGCAAGATGCACGCCTTAACTTATAGAGCATGGAAGAACAGAGTCAAAGGTCGCGACTGGTATGACTTCGAGTGGTATATACGCCATAACACTCCACTCGATTTCTCTCACCTTCAGGAACGTGCCTTGCAATTCAACCAAGAGGAAATCAACAGGGAAACATTCTTGGAAAAACTCAAGGAACGTTTATCTACAGCTGACATCAACCAAGTAAAAGCTGATGTCCTTCCATTTGTCCGCAATCCCAAGGAACTTGACATCTGGTCAAACGATTATTTCCTACAACTGGCTGACATGATAAGGTTTGAATAGTATCTCATACGAGAGTGCAAATCGTACTTCGTTCGATTTGACACATCAATTAGGGATGATGTTTTTGAGCCATTTCCTACCCCACACAAGGATGAGGGCAAAGAACACGCGTGTGCCGATAATCCAGAGGGCGGAGATACCCGTGGCTGCAAATACGATGGTGTCTTCGAGCATGGAGTGGTTCATGATGAGGTGGAAGTTCACGTCGTTGGCATCTTCCTTGTTTATCATTCCCTTGTCCTGCAGTTCGAGCATCACGGCAGAGCCGTAGCTAATGCCGAGGACATTACCCACAAGCCACATGTATGACACCTGTTGGGGGAGTCCGAACACACGCATAAGTGGGGCGAGTGCCTTGGATAGTGGCTGAAGAAGGTGGAATGCCTCGATAAGTCGCTGGACTACCATGAGGCTATAGATGATGAGGAACACGGTTATGGTCATCTTTGTCTGCGACACCACCCAAGTGAGGAGGACGTCCGAGAGCGAGCTGTCCTGTTGTGCGCCAAGGTAGATATATTCCTCTGACAGTTCTGGCAGCAGGAGGTTGAGGAAGAAGGCACAGACGAAAGCCATGGTTATGCGTATGATGCACATTGTCCAGAACGAAGACCCCGTCTTCTTGTTCACGGCACACTCCATCGGCAGGGCGTGGCAGAGGGCAATCATGATGCCAAGTATCGTGGCTTGCCTTAGCGTCAGGTGTATGGTCATCATGGCTGCTATGCCAGCGTATGTGCCAGCGGCAGCACCCGATATGAATATGACGGCTGATGAGCCAGGAAGTCCGAAGTATGTGAATATGGGATTGAGGTAGTTGGCTACCCATTCAAGTATTCCGAAATGCTGTAGGAGGGTTACCGTGAGGGTAATCGGAATCATCAGTTTAATAAGCCAAGATGCGCTCTTCCATGTGGAGGGCAGGGCACGTCTCATACATTGTATCAATATCTTCATTAAGTTGGAAATTATTGTGTCCGTGAATATTTTTGTTCCTATTCGGGTGCAAAGGTAAGAAGTAGAATTAAGAATTAAAAATTAAGAGTTAAGATTTATCTGAAATGCGATAATATTGGGCGATAAGAAAAGAAGTTATGACGATACTGTCACGCATGACACGTCATAACTTCTTTTTCTTTTAAGGATTATTTGTTGCTACTCTTCATACGTTGCTGGGCGTCCTTACCTGCACCTGTTCCCTTGTACTTGCTTCGTGCAGTATTGAAGTTGTAGGTGAGGGTTGCCTTCACACGTTGCTGGTCGAACGAGTTGGTCTGCCTGATGACGTGGCTGCCGCAATCGCTATATACGTCATAGTCGGCTGTCCTGAGGATGTCGTTAAAGTCAATTCGTGCAACGAGGGCGTTGTTCTTCAGGAATGACTTCTGGATGGCACCCGTGAGGTTGAAGTAGTTGTTCGTCAACTCCGTATTCATGGAGTATCCCTTTGTCATGAGTGTACCGCCAAGCTCTATCATCCATGCGCCTGTACCGTCACTCTTTGCTCCGAGTGTCCATGCGTTGGTGAACTGGGCAACGAAGTGTGGCTTGTCGCTGAAGTCAAGGCGACGGATACCCGATGCCTCACGTGGGTCCTTGGCATTAGTCCTGAGCCATTGTTGCTGAACGCCTACCGTGTATTGCATCGTCCAGCAACCTAAGGTAGGAGTGAGTGTGACGTAGGTGCTAAGGTTGTGAATTGGGTCGTTGAGGTTACAACTCCTTACGAGTACCACTCCCTGGTCGTTGAACAACTCTGACCAGCGTGAGAAGGCGTTCTCCTGACGTACGTACTGAGCCGTGAACGTGATAGTCTTGTAGCGTGCGTTGAGTCCTGCCTCATGATTTGTCTGGTTGCGCAGGCCAGCATCACCACGTTGCCATATATAACGGCTGTGGTATCGGATGGCTGAGTTGAGGTCCATATATTGTGGACGGACGGTCTTCATCGTGTAGCTTGCCGACAACTGTATAGGCGTGCCATTCTTGAGAGGAATGGCTGTAGCCCATGATACGGATGGGAAGAAGTCGTCGTGCGTTGACTCGATGTTGTCATGTGACGTACTTGTGTTGTCGCGCTTGTCAATATCGGAATCGAACGAGTATTTCACATGCTCATAGCGGAGACCTGCGGAGAACATACCAATCTTAGGGAGTGCAAACGAGTATTCAACAAAGCCTGCGTAGTTGTCTTCCTTTACCTCTGATATGGTTGAAGGAATGTCCTTGCTTGTGTTGGTCTTCTCATGTTCGCCGTTGGATGATATGGTGTAGTCCTCGTTCCTGCGTGTGAATGTCTGCTCGGTTCCGAACTGCAACTGTCCTTTCCATACAGGATAGGAGAATACGAGCTTGCCCGCCCATAGCTTGTTCTTTGAGTTGGTTGCAGTCCTGATGTTGGAGAGTCCGTCAACCGAACTTGTCTCGTCTGTGTTGTCAAGTTCAGAGTTACGGTCCATGTAGTAATCCACGTTGAGGTCGATGCCCAGCTTGCCTGCGCTTCCGTTGTAGTATGCGTTTGCGTTGGTCGTGTAAGGACGTGTGATGTAGTCATGATTACCGATGGCAAGAATGGAATCTTGAATAACGTCATCAATATATGCATTCTCTCTCAGAGACTGATTCTTCTTGTCATGGAAGGTGTTGTTACGACTGAACTTGAAACCGACGGACTGCTTGTCGTTTATTTGCCAGTTACTTCCGAAGTGGAATTCATATTGCTTTGTCCTTTGGTTGAACTCCAACGGTCCTTCCTGACGGAACGATGGAGTGCCGTATGTCTGCTGGAACAGATAGCTTGACTGACGGTGACTCCACTCGCTGTAGTTGCCTCCTGCAAAGACGTCAACATTATTCATGCGGTAGTTCATGTTCAACCAATGAGTCTGGTCATTGTTGTTCTTGATATGTAACGATTGCTCGTCCTGTACACCAAGGTCGAAGCTGAAACCTTCGCCTGCTCGACGCACGGTCTTGATACGGACAACGGACGAAACGGTAGCATCATATTGTGCTCCCGGAGTGTTGATGACCTCCACGGATTGTATCTCGTAGCTACGGAGACGTTTCAGCTCGTTCACGTCATGTACCTTGCGTCCGTTGATGTAATAAAGTGGCGCGCCCTTGCCTATGACTTCAATACCATCCTTGCCCTTGATGAGTCCAGGAATACGGCTGAGAAGGTCTTCGGCACTTCCCACTTGTTCAAGGACTGAACCTGTAACTTCGGTAAGCAATCCTTGTACTGTAAGCTTCGTTCTTGGCTTCGTTGCCTTCACCGTCACGTTGTTGAGAGTGGTGCCCGTGGAAGTCATCTTGATGGTATGATTCTTCTTGTCGTTGGAAGTGATATTGATGTATTGCGTATCATAGCCAACGCTCGTTATGCGAAGTATGCCTTTGTTGTCGGTCACCTTGATGCTAAACGTGCCCGACTCGTCGGAGGTCGTTCCCATGATGAACGTGGAATCTGTGTTTGAAAGTAGCACGACGTTGGCAAATGGCATAGGCTTGCCATTCTCGTCGAGTATCGTGCCTACCACGTCTGGTGTGGTGTCATTCTTTGCGTTTGCCTGTAGGCTGCATCCTGCCATTATCGCAAATGCTGCGATGTAGAGTCTCTTTCTCATAAAATAGTTTGCTATAGTTTTCTGCCGCAAAGTTATGGTAAAGAAACGTGTTGTAATCGCTTGATATGTACGTCAAAATATGAATGTAAAAAACTTTTACGTGAAAAGTAAAAATATTTTACAATGGCAAAAACAAAAATCTTCGTAACAACTGATAGAATGCTTCAGTCGTTACGAAGAGTATGATAGTTACGTTCCTGCGGTCAGTGAGACCGCTTCGCTTAGTTCTTAATTAAATTAGGAATTCCGTGCAAGGAGTGTTGTCACGGTCGTTCATGAGGTTGACAAGGATGTTGTCACGCTTGCCGTTGGCTATGATTACGCTGATGCCTGCGGCTGCGGTCTTTGAAGCCACGCTGCTCTTGCTCTGCATGCCTCCGCGTCCAGCACTCGACTTTGTTGTCTGTATGTAGTCGCTGAGGTCCTTGCCCGGCTTGACGATGCTGATGAGTCGTGACTCTGGGTCGGATGGGTTGCCTGTGAATATTCCGTCGATGTTACTTAGGATAATGAGCATCTGACTTTGGGTCATCTCTGCGATAAGGCCAGACAGTTCGTCGTTATCTGTAAACATAAGCTCGGTGATGCTTACGGTGTCGTTCTCATTTACGATAGGCAGTACCTCGTTTGCAAGCATGACCCTGAGACAGTTCTCTTGGTTCTTGCGATGCTCAGAGTCGCCGAAGTGTTCCTTCATTGTGAGAACCTGACCAACCGTAATGGCATACTCACGGAACATGTCGAAGTATTTGTTCATCAACTTTGCCTGACCTACGGCAGAGAACAGCTGACGCTGGTCCACCGAGTCGAGGTCGGTCTGTATGTGCTTCATCTCACTTCGTCCACTTGCCACCGCACCTGAAGATACGAGTACAATCTCGTGTCCCTGCTTGCGCAGCTCTGCTATCTGGTCAACGAGTGCTGACATACGTGTGACGTCAAGGCTACCGTCTTGACGAGTCAATACGTTGCTTCCTATTTTAATGGTAATACGCATAGTGTTTTATTGTGCTTATTTAATTTTGTATTAAAAAAAATAGAAGTTAATGGAAGTTAACTTCGTGAAGTTAAAAGGAAGTTATCGCTTTGCTCAGGACGATACTCCAATCGTAACTTTTTAATTTATAATTTTTAATTTTCCTTCATCCTCCTATTATCGCCTTCAGTCTTCTATTGGTGAAGATTTCGATAGCGTGCTGCTGTAAGGCTTCGTCAGGTGCTTCCATCCGTATGCCTTGCGGATTGTACTCTGTGCCCATCCTGACGTGCTTGCCAATGCCGATGTCGTGATAAACGAGTATATTCACCATTTCTGGTTTTGTTGGCAGGCTTGCAAGGAAGTCAGCACTCTTGACGAGGTTGTCATCATCTGCATTCACTCCCACAGTCAGCGGTATGCGAATCCAGAACCTTGCTCCGCTCTCAGAAATAAGACGTATGTTGTCATGAATCGTCTCGTTCGGGACACCTGTGAAGAACTTATGACGTTCGCTGTCCATGTGCTTGAGGTCAACGAGGAACAGGTCTGTCATGGGCATCACCTTGCGTACTGTCTCTTGCGAGGCAAAGAGCGTGGTATCAACAGCCGTGTGGATATTACGATGCTTGAGTTCCGTGAGTAGTCGTAGTGCGTAGTCGGGATGCATGAGAGGCTCTCCACCACAGAGCGTTACGCCTCCTCCGCTTTCCTCCATCACCTGCCGTTCCTTCTCGACGATGGCCATGAGTTCGTCCATTGTCCATTCCTTGCCAGCCATCTGTAGGGCGAGGGTAGGACATTCATCCGTACACTTGCCGCATGTTGTACACTTACCTCCATCCTTTATGCCGTCAGGAGTGAGTGTAAGATTATGCACAGGGCATATATCCACGCAACTCATACAGCCTATGCACTTCTTCTTTGTGTAAAGCTTGACAGGCTTGTCCTCCAGCCCCTCCGGGTTATGACACCATACACAACGTAGGGGGCAGCCCTTTAGGAATAGTGTGGTGCGGATGCCAGGTCCGTCATTGACGGCAAATCGCTTTATGTCGAAGATTAGTGCCATTTATTGAGTTTTGTATTCTATGGTTGTGCGGTTTTTACGGTCGTTGTACTTTACTGTTTTACGGGTAGAACGTATAACCTCATAACCCCAAAACTGTATGACCGCTCAGACCAAATCCTTGGCAAAGGTAAGCATATTATTTCAAATTATTGTTATTACACATCTTTTAGTTTCAACTTTCATGCAAGCTACCTTATATTGTTTAAAACTGACAAAATAATCGGAGCGCACCAATTGACGAATTGGTGCGCTCCAGTTTATATCATGAAACTACTATCTTATTACAATCTTGCGTACAGTACCATCTGACATACGCATGATGTTTATGCCCTTGCGCGGAGTTGGTTGACTCATGCCATCAAGCGTATAAGTGATTACTGTTACTCGGTCAACGCTTTCCTCTGCCATGTCAATGTATGTGGCATCTTCGCTACGCATCCTTGAGTTGTTCATACTTGGATTGTAGAGTAATGTCCAGTTGTCGAATATCGTCCAATCACCATTGATGGTTGATGTCTTTTTAATGCCAATAGTGAGGATTCCGTCATTACCTACAGTCACATCTACATGGTTGTGATACTTGTCGGCTGCAAAGTAAAGGCTTGCCGCATGCATGTTGTTTGGAATGTATCTATTACCCACAACGGATTCACTTCCTCCAAGCATACTTGAAGATGCCTCGCTACTTGCACGTACTACTGCCACACTATTTGTCTCGCCACCTCCAGTTGCATAAAGGATAGCACGATTGTTGGAAGAGTTGTTGAGCGTAGAATAGTCATTATCGGCAAAACCTGCACGATAGAATGCCTGCACACCTACACGATAATTGCCAGCTGGGAGACCCGTGATTGTCTGGTAATAGTCGAATGTCTTGTTATATTGCTCTGCACAGTTATAGCTTACAGCTGTAACACTCGTTCCACTCCATCCATTATTGTTGTCGAAGTCATAGCTTGCATTGGCAATATAGTCAGTCATATCAACGTCCTGCTCATCTTCCGTACTATAATACTCAAGAGTCCAATTGTCGAATATCGTCCAGTCGCCATTGATGGTAGAAGTCTTCTTGAGACCTATTGTAAGACGACCGTCACTTCCCACGGTAGCCTCAACATAGTTGTGATACTTGTCGGCTGCAAAATAAAGGCTCGCTGCATGCATATTGTTTGGGATATATCTATTACCCACAACAGATTCGCTTCCTCCGAGCATATTTGAAGACGCCTCACTACTTGCACGTACAATAGCCACGCTATTTGTCTCGCCACCTCCAGTTGCATAGAGTATGGCACGATTATTGGAAGAGTTGTTGAGCGTAGAATAGTCATTATCAGCAAAGCCTGCACGATAGAATGCCTGCACGCCAATGCGATACCTACCTGCAGGAAGACCTGTGATTGTCTGGTAGTAGTCAAATGTCTTGTTGTAGTGTTCTGCACAACTATAGCTTACAGCCGTAACACCTGTTCCGCTCCAACCGTTGTTGTTATTGTTATTGTAACCAGGATTAGTGATAGACGATGTATAATCAACTATTTCGCCTTGATTCGTTCCATTATCCTTTGCAAGCTTTATATTGTCGAAGAAAAGGAAAGCATTTGCCTGTGATGTCGTTCCCTCTGCAACAAAGCCCAAGCAGAACGTTACGGTCTTACTCTCAGTAAGCGTGAACCATATCATCTCACTCTTCCATTGACCTACGGGAACTCTGTTGATAGAGCCATAATGAGGAACGTTGTCAATAATCACACCCGTGTTATTAGTAAATCCTATGTCATTCTTTGCATTATAAACATCGTATGACATACGATAGCTACCAGCAGGAAGTGTTACGTTCTGAGTGTAAACCGACTGTGTTGTCCATCCCTGTGACATTCCGAGGGCTCCACCACTTACATTTCCGTCCTTGTTGGTAGCAGGAACAGACGTTCCGTTTATTGTATATAAAGAACCATATCTCACGGCAGCACTACAGCCGAGGGTGCTTGTGTTAGATGTCGTCCAGCCATATACAGATAAGTGGTTTGAAGCACCCGTTGCAAGATTGGCAGACAGATAGTCTGAAGTGCGGTCAAATGTAGGGTTGGTAATGTAGGATGCAGTCACGTCCTCATAAGTGTCACCATTAGGAGTAATGACTATCTCCGCCTTTGAACGTATAGGAGTACTGCCACCAACAGGATAGACAGCTATACGGAAAGAGTAGATACCTTCCTGCGGCAATACAGAGGAATATGTGTACGAAGCACCAGCCTTTGCACTCATATCCCTAAGAGCCACCTTGGCATAGCGAGTGAAATTGAGTTTACCAGGCAACTTAGCCTCAACGACTACGGAATCGACCATATCGCCATTAGGGTCGTTCCACTCAAGTTCGCAAGTATTATTTGCCGTATTATATGATGCAATAAGGTTAGTAGGGGCGAGAGTGACAACCCTTGGCACAAACTCATTGGCAGGATTATATCCAAGGTCATCATTCATATTGGCGTAGTAGTTACCTAGAATTGACAGAGTGCCATCCTTGTATATCTTTGAACAGTCAACCTCACTATTCCAGTAAGCATAACGCTCTATACGAGAATTGGAGTTGAGGATGTCAAGAATAGGCTTAGTACCATTATAGCATGCCTGTTGATTGGCTGTAGAAAATGAGTTACGACCATCAGGTGCGGCAGAGAAGATACCGTTATTATTCCAGCTTGCCCCCCACACCCATTCTGAAATCCATACAGGACGGCCGTTGCCATAATTGTCGCTATACCACGTAAGGCTATTGAATGTGCCTGATGCCCAGTAGCAATGGAGGTCAAGAAGGTCGCAACGCCATCCACGTGCATCTATGGAGTCGCAAAAAGCCTTTAGATGATTCATTGAGCCATCATGTGAAGACTCGGAACAAAGACGCATACCAATACGCATCAAGTTCTGCCAGTTGTCAAGAACTGTGGCAACATCCTGAGGATGGTCATCAGCAGCATTTCCAGGTTCATTATTCGTCTTCAGGTGACAGGAATAACCCACCGAACCGCACTCTTCTGGTGAAGGCCAATTTTCATAAATATGATTTGGCACACACTCCGTGTCTGGATAACGGTTCTCCCCCACTCCCCAGCTGTAGCACCATGAAGAGTTGAGAGCGTCATTAGCAGCAAATCGTGTGTCACTTGCGAGTCCTGCCTTCTTGGCATTTTGCCACTTAAACAATCGGAAAGAGGACACACGCGCATCCATATTGGCAGGCATGGAAGGAATCTCAAGGTCCTCCTTGTCTGCAATAAAGCAACGACTATATCCCCAGCCACCCGTACCAAGGGCAAACGTAACCATATAGCCACGTTTTAGCTTGAACGAACGAATCTGATTGTTGAGCGTACTTGAATTCAAGGTCTTCATGAATCCACCATCATGTCCCTCAGAATAGTTGTTACATGACGTTCCTCCATAGTTAGGCTGCGTGTAGCAAGTAAGAGGCTTGAAGTCACTACCATAAGGAAAGACTATGGCACCATGGGAATACATCTTGACCTGACAGTTCACACCGTCTACGGCAGTAGAGCCATTAATCTTGATGTGCGAAAGCCAGTTGTTTATCACCACACTCGGCTTGATGTTGCGGATGATTACCACCGCATGCTCTGTGTTGGTAATATTCACAGTTCCAGCAGACGTGAAAGGTGTAGTACTCGTGATGACATAGTCAACACTTGAATTGATGGTAACAGAGTTTGTTAC
>JAFZVY010000065.1 GCA_017617575.1 Bacteroidaceae bacterium
GGATAGCAGCTTTGGAGAAAACCTCGCTTAGAGACCTGATTACGATTTCACGTGCTTCTGTCAATCTCAATCAAAATGTCAAAGAGCGTACTTTGTTTGATAACTTATAAAGCAGTGCGAATTTATTGCACCAGTACTATTAGGAAATACAATACCACCAAAACAAACGCTGTCAATATCAACATAAAAAGAATTAATCCTCTGTCCAGAAGCAGTCACTCCAGAACCATAATCACCGGTCATAACAATATTACAAGAATCTACAGCATAAGTAGAATCAATCAAACAGTATGAACATCCCGTGTCAATCATTGAAGAAATCTTATGAGTTTTGCCATTGTGAGACAGAACCACATCGGCATACATCATATTATTCTTCATGGTCAATTCACTTTGAGCATTAACTCCCAACGACATTGAAATTAGAAAATTACAAATAAATAAAAAACGGTAAAACATAATAATAAAGTGTTTAATTTGTGTTTTAAAATTATTCAATCGCAAAAGTAAACATTTTTGTCCTTGCAGCAAAACAAATAACATAAAGATTGACACATTGATGGAACATATACAGATAAACAATCTAAGAAAAAAATAAATTAACACAATCTTTCGCGATGACAGGTTTCAACACCTTGGTTTATATTTATTGTCTGAATCAGTTATAATCTTTAACAGTGTCGGTTCAAACAAATAAAATGATAGTAACAACAAGGATAAAATGCTCTGACATCTCTTATACTTTTGGGTGAATATCTTAAATAACGAGTCTGTTTTATTAGGCTACCAGACAGATTATCTTAGACTATAGGAGCAATTTATACGCATCAATCATTTTAATCTATACGTATCGTTTCACCAATCCATACGTATCAATCGATTAATCTATACGCATCAATCAATTAATCTATGCGTATCGTTTCACCAATCCATACGCATCAATCAATTAATCTATGCGTATCATTTGAATGAACCAAACTATTGAGGTAGCAAATGAAAAAATAACGCTATATCCAACCATACATTTCAAGAGAAAAATCTGACATCCCCAGGTGTGAAAATAGAATTATAAATCTGACACATAATATGCAAACTATACATATCAAAACATGGGTAAAATGGAAGTCTAAAATGTTCGTGCGAAAAAACTATTTGCATCTGTTCGGAATGATGTATTAATTTTTATCTTCCACGAACTTGGCTTTTGTATTGTCTGTCATTTTTTTAAGTTAAACAAATTCAAGGGTACATATATATATCCACACAAAAAAAGACACCCATATCCCCCGAGAAAGAGATAAAGGTGTCATTTTATATCAGAAAATTTTCATCTGTTAGAATTATATTTTGGGTTATGTCTTCATTTGTGTTTTAACAAAAAGGCACAACAGAGTTATTTTTCGGACGCAAAGGTAGAACAATTTTTAAAGAAAAGCAAATCCAAATGATTAAAAAGTGAGTATTACTCAACATCTACAAAACTCGATAATACAATTAATGTACGGACGATTTATACTTAAAACACATAGAAAGCGAACTATAATAAACCATAAGAACATACTATTCAATATTATGCCAAACAAAGACAATATATTAACTGGAAGTGAGTTAATGCATTATCTCACTTTCAGTTAATATACCATCTATCTTGCATACAATACATAACGTAAGTTATACCATGTACTTGCCTATATACGCCAAACATATAAACGAGTTACTGCAACCTGAACGTAACAGGCAAGGTGTACTTCACTCTTACAGGGCGACCATTGTTCTTACCCGGTCTCCAGCGAGGCATGGAAGACACAACGCGTACTGATTCCTTGTCAAGGGATGGGTCAACGGAACGAGTGACCTTTGGCTCAACGATGGCACCGTCCTTATTCACGACGAATGAGACGAGTACACGACCTTGGATGCCTGTCTCCTGTGCAGAAGCAGGATATTTCAGGTTCTTTGCAAGCCAAGCCATGAGAGCAGCAGAGCCACCCGGAAACTCAGGTTCAACATCACTTATCTCAAACACTTCGTCCTCACCGGTCTCTTCCTGAGTCACAGCAGGAGGAGCCATGCTGAAATTAGCACTTGGTGCAGACGGACCTGTGGTAGCAACATTGAGGTCCTCCGATGTTTCAATCTTCGTTTCCTCTATGTCCGTATTGTCATCAACGATTTCAAGTATCTCAGCCACCTGTGGAGCATCTGCCGGTGGCGGAGGCGTGTTAAGGAACACCTGCTGAGTGATAGGAATAATGTCTTCCTCGTCCATCAAGTTGGACGAAGCCTTGAACGTCTCGCTCTTGTCCTCATACTCATGTGTAGTCCACTCAAACGCTGCAAGCATTGCGGCAAAACCAACAACAAGACCTATCAACAATGATGTGCTCTTCTGACCTTCAAGGTCTGCCTTCTTAGTTTTCTTTACTTCCATAACTTTCAGTTTTTAGTGATTAATTCTATTGCTTTTTCGTGATTGTGATGCAAAATTATGATGCTTATCGCTATCTTACAAAGACTGACCGATAGAAAAATTACGGCTAACACATCAAGTACCTAACACACTGAATATATGCAAACAAGCACTTCACATCACACGTTTTTTCATGGTTTATGGGGTAGAAAGGGCGCATAAATATCATAGAAAAAACAAAAAAAGATGCTCAATGATATACCCGAAGCATATCATTGAGCATCCGTAAGGCTTTATAAATCCAAACTTCGAAGGGCCCAACGAAGTTAATTGTTAATTGTACATTTTGAATTATTAATTACCCCAAGTATCCTGCCTTCTTGAGTTCTTCTGCCACGAGGCAACACTCGTTGTACCACTCCTGACCGAAACGGCGAATGAGAGGTTCCTTCAGGAACTTGTATATTGGGAGGTTCAGTTTCTTGCCAAGTTCACGAGCAGGCTTACACACATCCCAGCGATGATAGTTAAGTCCAGGAGTACCGCCTATGTCCTTGATGCGGATAGGATAGAGCGCACATGAGATTGGCTTCTGCCACTTTGTTCTGCCCTCACGGAATGCACTGTCGATGGCACACAAGGCACAGCGAGGACCACGTGTCTTACCACCATCAAGCGATACGTTATCGTACTTGACAAATACACAATCCTTATTATTGATAATCTGTGTCACAAGCTCGCCATCCTTGTCTGGATAGACCACACCCTCTGCTTTTATCTGCTCACGTGCCTTGGCAGGAAGGTCATCCCACACCACATCACATGCTTCCTCCAAATCAGCCACCTCGTCAATAAGCACAGGGGCACCAGCATCGCCCTCCACACAACAAATGCCGTGACACTTGGACAGGTCACAGCAGAACATCTCCTGAAATATGTCAAGGCTTACCAACACTCCTAAAATCTCTACCATATACTTCTTTTGAATTATTTCCTAAACAACTGACGGCACACGCTCTCGTCTTCCTTGAGCTGTGCACGCAACAAATCAATGGAATCAAACTTCTGTTCCTTCCTTATGAACTTAAGGAACTCCATACAGATGGACTTACCATACAAGTCGCCATCGAAGTCAAGGATATGTACCTCAATGCTCTTGTTAGTACCATTATTGAGCGTAGGGCGCACACCGATATTGAGCATACCGACATACTCTCTATCAGCCACACGCACACGCACGGCATAAGCTCCATCCTTAGGCACGAGCTTATCTGCATCCACCTGTATGTTGGCTGTAGGATAGCCAAGCTTCGTACCTACATGATAGCCTCCTACTACATTCCCCTGCATGAAGTAAGGATAGCCAAGCACGGCATTTGCACTTTCCACGTCACCTTCAACAAGGGCATTGCGCACAACGGTGGAAGAGAAGCTACCATCAGGTTCTTCAAGAGCCTGAACCACATCCATGCCCATGTCCTTGCCATAGCGCACATAATCGTCGAAGCCCTCGCTACGGTCATGACCAAAACGATGGTCATATCCAATGACAAGCACATCAACGCCATAATCGGTATGTAGTTTCTGCATAAACTCACGTGCCGTCATCTGTGACAGCTCACGAGTGAAAGGCATAAGCACGATTTCGTCCACGCCCTCACGCCTAAGCAGAGCCACCTTCTCGTCACACGTAGTGAGCAGAGCAGGCTGATAGTCCGCATGCAGCACCTTACGAGGATGTGTAGGGAACGTAACTACCATGGACTTCATGCCACGCTCCTTTGCCTCATCCTTCACTTGACGGATGAGGTATCTATGTCCTTGATGAACGCCATCAAAGAACCCTATTGTTGCAACGTATGATTGATTGTTTTGCTTTATAAACATTAATGTATTATTTGACACCTTCGGTGTTGAGTTTGACACGAATTGTCATCAATTATTCACGAATTATCAAAAATAATATTTGTGTATTCGCAGATAATCAATTACAACCATCCATGTACATTGTGCCATCCCCAAACAAATCCTCTTTGGAATAAAGTGGGTTCATATTCTTATCAACCAATTGACACAGATTTGTATCTTCATCATACACCCACCGTTCTCCCTGCAATGTGTCAGTTCCGAAATTAAGAATAACACCAACTTTCTTTTTCGTCAATCTAAGATAATTGCACAGTTGCGCTCTATGAGCAGATACAATCTTTGTTGAAGATTTCAATTCAACAATGACATCATCAACTATTATATCCATTCTATAGCGTTTATTGAGAAGCATATCCTTATAATACACTTTTACCAACATCTCGGTCTGGCAATCAAGTCCTCGAGCTTTCAATTCATAAGCCAAAGCTTCCTGATACACAGCTTCAAGAAGTCCGAACTTCAGATTCGAATGAACTTCCATTGCCGCACCGATTATCTTGTAAACGGTCTCTTTATACTGATAAACATCTACCATATAACAGTATGCATTAAAAAGAATTAACAACAATTTCCAAGAATACGAAGCAACATGAGAAACTTTTTTATGATAATTCGTGCTCAATTGGTGATAATTCGTGTCAACATACAGCCACCTTGGGTGGCTGTCTTTAGAAGAACATATACGCAATGGCTATTGCTGCCACTATTCCTGCCAAGTCGGCAAGTAAGCCGCAAGTGACGGCATGGCGTGTGTTCTTTATTCCCACTGAGCCGAAATATACTGCAAGGATATAGAACGTAGTGTCCGTACTACCCTGGAAGATGCAAGAGAGGCGACCGGCAAAGCTGTCAGCACCGAAGTTCTGCATAGTGTCAACCATCATGCCACGTGCACCACTACCTGAGAGTGGCTTCATTATGGCAGTAGGTAATGCTGGCACAAAGTCTGCATTAAGCCCAACGGCATTAACGCACCAGTTGATGCCGTCAATAAGTATATCCATACCACCACTGGCACGGAATACGCCAATGGCAACAAGTATAGCCACAAGGTAAGGAATGACCCTCACTGCCGTACTGAATCCATCCTTTGCACCCTCAATGAACGCCTCATACACATTCACCTTCTTCACTGCACCAGCAATGATGAAGCTAAGGATGATGCCAAACAAGATAACGTTTGCCGCCACACTTGACACCATATCCATCATGTCCTTGTCCATCTGGGAAAATGCCCATATCACACCTGCCACCAAGGCGCACAATCCACCAAGCGTACCGAGCAACACAGGTTGCAGGAGATTTATCTTCTGGTAAAGGCTCACGATGATGATACCAGCAAGCGTTGCCACGAATGTAGCCAAGAGGATAGGCACAAACACATCCGTAGGCTGTACAGCACCCATCTGCGCCCTATACACCATGATGCTCACAGGGATGATGGTGAGTCCAGAAGTATTGAGCACAAGGAACATAATCATCGGATTGCTTGCCCAGGTGTTGCGCTCAGCCACTTGTGCCTCCGTCCATCCGTTCTTTGTACCACGCTCCTCATTAGCCTGACGATTCAGTTCCTGCATACTCTCCATAGCCTTCAGTCCAAGCGGAGTGGCGGCATTGTCAAGACCAAGCATATTGGCAGCAATGTTCATGAAGATATGTCCCGTGGCAGGATGTCCCTTAGGAATGTCGGGGAAAAGTCGCACGAACAATGGCGAGAGCACACGCGAAAGAGCGTTTACCACACCACCCTTCTCGCCCACCTTCATCACTCCCATCCATAGCGAGAGCACACCGGTGAGTCCGAGACTAATCTCAAATGCCGTCTTGGAATTGTCAAACGTAGAGTTGATGATATCGGCAAACACACCCGTGTTGCCAAATCCCAGACATTGTATGATTGCACAGATAGCAGCCAGCACAAAGAATGCTATCCAGATATAATTTAGTACCATCTTAAATACGGAAATATATTTCTCTGCAAAAGTAAAACATATTATCCTAAACACCAAATAATCGGGTGCTTATCCCGTGTTACGATGAAAAATAAAAAATACATTCCGAATAGACACATAAGTTGAGCAAGGTCGATTTGAAATTGAGCTAGCTCGTTTTTTAATCGAGCCTGCTCATTTTAAAATCGAGCTAGGACTTTTGGTGTATTGAGCCTGCTCATTTCTTGATTCGCTACGGTCACTTTGTCTTTGTCCCGGACGGCTCTCCTCGCCCTATAGGGAGAGGTCGAGAGAGGGTCTTTCTCCCTCCCCATAGAGGGGGAGGGTTGGGGAGAGGGTCTGTCAAAAAAATAGTGCTACCATCTCACGATGCCAGCACTATTACAACTATTAATGTATTGAATATGTTTTACGCAAAAAACTTCTATATCTATTTATTTTTCCCTCAATATGATGTGTTACCAGAGAGAACCGAATTCTGGTTCACTACCGTATTCGTTACGACAACGAGCTTCACCATCATCACCATCCCCTCCTTCTTCGCCTGAAAATGGATCCCAAGGACTTTGACATATCATATTCAGAATCTCCACATTTGAAATTTCTGTAATAGGGAAAATATATTCTTTCTTCATTTTTATATTTTTATTTTCTAATAATCTTCTTTACTGTGCCGTCAGAATACTTAACAATATTCAAACCTGACTTTAATGATGAAGTCTTTGTACCATTTACATTATAGCATTCTGCCATTTCTGGATTCTCAGCATCTGCTTCGTCAATTGCAGTTGCAAGGTCTTCCATAAATGAATCTGACATTGTAGAACGAGTTCTTACATTTGATGACGAATAGCACTCACGAGTGTCAATATAAGCACGGAAAGCTGATATGTAGAAATAATTATTTCCTCTAACCATCTTGCTATTCTTGAAATAGTAGCACTGACTTGCAGATTTAGATTCGTCCATGCAACCAACCATAATTTTGTTTGCATAAGTACCAGTCATAAATGCACCTTCTGCTGTCTTCTCGCTATTAAGAATTACATTTGTACTTGCTACTTCTACATTTTCATCAATAACAGAAATTGTAGTATCATTTGTCAAGCTTCTGAAAATACAAGGAGTGTTTGCTGGAACAGAAGATACTGCTTTGAGCTTAACCTTACCATCAACATAGCTTCCCACTGTATACAACTGAATCTTGCCAGCCTCTGACTTCAATGGAACAGGAAGACATATAGTACCACAGCTTTCGTTAGTAATTACACGTTCATAAGTTACAGTATTTGCAACAAATGGCTTTGCAATGTTAATTTCCACCTTATCCTCAACTACGAGGTTCTCACAGTAGTCATCCTTTACGACATTTGTAGTCTTCTCCTCACCGTTCTCAACAACTGTTACGTCGTCATCCTCCTTTACATATACGAGGACGTTCTTGTTCTCGAAGTCTGTAACGTCAACTACAGTATTTTCAGAAACCTCTTTTACATCCTGCAAGTCAACAACCTTGACGTTTGAGTTTGCCTTTACCACATAGTCGAGAAGTGGCTTATCCTCTTCCTTCCATGTACCTGATACCTTGAGAGTACCATTCTCTACAGTGTAACCGTTCTCGTATGCTGGAGTAGTTACTTCTGCAACAGCTGGCTCATCCTCATTCTCCTCGTTAACAACTGGAGCGACTGGCTCGATGCCACCTAAATAACGGAGCTTAAAGTTATCGAATGCTACGTAGTTAGCGTTAGTCTCGCCTACACGTACACCAACCTTAACCTTTGAGCTGTTTTGGTCAATAGCGAACGTTGTAGTTGTGAACTCACAGATACCCTGTGAGCAGCATGAAGAGTTTGCATCAGCAAGGTTGTTACCAGCGAAGAGCTCTACATTCTCAGCTCTCTGCTTATCACTTGATGTAACCTTAAAGTCAGCAGAGAGTGTGTAACGACCTACCGGAAGGCTGTCAAGCACCTGTGAGATAGTGATAGGATTAAGCACGTCTGCGCTCTTCTTCTCATAGAAACGACCACCGAGCATCTTGTCATCAGTACGAACAGTCTTCTCGTCAAAGTTGAAAGTCTCGCCATTCTCGCTCTCGATAGTCCAAGAAGCAAGAGTCTGCTCCTGACAGTCAGCGTCTGGCATCAAGAAGCTAAGGTCGATGTAACTTTCCTTTGAAGCGTTCTTGAGAGAAGCAAGAACAGTCTCCTTTGCCTCAGCAGCAGCAGCGTTAATCTGCGCAGCAGTTGACTTGAAGTCATTATAAACTGTCTCAAGATTCTTGATGTCGATATTCATTGTACTTCTGCGAACAGAACGGATAAGTGGCCATGCAGCCATACGTGCCTGATAAGCAGAAGCGATAGTGTTCTTGTATGTCTTGTACTCAGTCTCGCTCATGAGATACCATGTAGTACCTCTTGGCTCAGCATCATTAGCTGGGATGAGAGGAAGCATAATCTTGAAGCTTGCCTCACCGCTCCATCCGAGATATACCTTCTTGCAGTTAACAAGGTTTTCAACAAAAAGACCCTTTGTAGTACCGTAGATTTTATCACCAGCACATGGGCTTATTCTGTAGAAGTTTGTACCTTCAATCTTTTCAAAATCGAATACGTGGCTTGTGCTTCCACCTATATATGTATATGTCCACTCTGCATCTTTGTGTCCCAAAATACGACCAATAGCAAGGTCTGGGAAGACACGGTTAGCAGCACTAATACGATAGCTTCCATACTGAAGAAGAGAAGAGTTGATTGTCCACTTCATACCCTCAGCGCCGAAACCTACAGCCTTAGAGTTACCCTCAAACTGATACTCAGAGCTTGAATACTCAGTACCAAGGAACTTACCGCACTCTACATTGTAGAGATAGACCTTAGAGCCAGCCAAAGACTGATTCTTCTTTGTAATTGTAGATGTGATGGTCTTTGTGATACCAAAAAGACCAGAGTTAGCATTATTGTTGAGAAGAGAGCTCAACAACTGTGCAGAACCCACCATTGGCATACTCGCACATGCCAAAACAGCAAAAAATTTCTTTTCGTTCATAATTGTTCACTACACCACGGACGGAGACCTCATTCACATAGCCCACACAAACTTAATTTCACAACAAGTCCGTGATGATAAAAAAATTAATAATAGCTTTTTCTTTCTGTAGTTCACCCGATAATCTAAATCGATAATTATGCGATATCAATATTTAACATCCATTACCATGGAGTATCACATATCTTTTCACCATTACTCTTTAGAAATCTGCTGCAAAGTTATATACTATTTGTATAATAAATATAATGTTTTCATAAAAATCTGCTATTTTCTCACCATTTTTAGTGGAAAACAGTCAAAAACACCCCCTCTAAGTTACAATTAAGGGGTAGAATGACACTCAAAAGAAGAAAAAGATAATAAAAACGTAAAGTAAATCACGCAAAAGCAAAAACGAAAAAAATAAACGTATTTGACTCACATCAACAAAATACAGATGCAACAAAAAAAGACGAAATAGCACGAACTGACCAAGAACATAAAACTTAAGAACCCAAAAACTTAAAAACTCACAAACTCACAAAAACAAAAAAGCAATGCGAGGATTTGATTCCAAGCACTGCTCTCTGTTATCTCATGTTGTTTGTCTATTTCATAAGTCACCAAAGGCTACCCCAACCAGAACCGTTGGAGCCATAATTGCCATAGCCACGTTTGTCGTTCTTGCCATCGACCATCTTAGAAGTTCTTTGGCGAGATTCCATTGTTCCGGGAGCATCTCCACCATAGCTCATTTCCAAGATACATGATTTGACCTCAAATGAGTCAATACATACACAAGGCTTAATATATTTCTTTTTCATATACTTTCTAATAGAAACCGTAAAAAAACATACGGCTCTAAGTTATCTAATGCTTATTTCCTGTTCGGTGCAAAATTACAAACTTTTTTTCATTCATTCACTATACACACACGTTTTTTTGCGAAATATAAGCACACAAACATACTTAGATGTGCATTTTGCCTAAACTAAAAGATATTCGGCATGCACCTAAAACATTCTATTACTTTCTTACAATCTCTAACTTTATAAGTATTAACCACACCACATGAGTTCACAGAGAACATTCACAGTATGTTTCACATTCTCTGTGAGCTCTGTGGGTGATTACACTTTTCATAATTTATTTTACATATATCTTGCGGAACTTACCGTCAGAGTACTTAACGATAACCACTCCGTTTACAGGCTTATCAATCTCCTGTCCGTTCAAGTTATAGTAACCAACTACTGTGCTGTCTTCCTCGACATCCTCAACAGATGTTGTATTCTCAAATTCATCGCGATTAAGCTCAAACAATGAGAATGAACGTACATCAGAAATACCAATGTCTGACAAACGCTTATCACCAGCAAGGATGAATGAGCGGAATGGTACACATGTAAGGCTTTCCTTTGCATGCCAGAACATATCCTTAGCAATATAATAGCAATCACTTGCTGCAGGTTTACCTGGCTGAGCAGGGTCTGTATAAACATCTGAATTAAATGTACCGACAAACTCAAATCCATCTGCTCCTGCTACAGGCAAGCTCTTAGGAGATTCTGCCTTAACAACAACACCCGTTGCCGTGAAGGTAACACTCTTCGCAGCACTATCAAGTTTCTTGAACAATGATGGATAGCAAGCATCAATATTATCCTCCTCAGCAAGTCCAAGCTTGTAATTGCCATTTACCTGCTCAAATCCGGAGAAACTATACAACTGAACATCATCACTTGACTCTATATCGAATGGCAAACAAAGAGTACCATATTTAGTAGTCATAGAGCGAGTGTAAGATGCACTCATCGCTGTAAACTCCTCAGGAACATTGATAGGATACTTATCCACAAGCTTATAATCTTCACACTTATTACCCTCGACAACATTGTGAATATTCTTCACGTCTATGTTAGTCTGGCTCTTACCTTTCTTATATACAAGAAGGTTTTCATTTGTGAATTTATCGCCATCGAATTCCATCATGAACTCAGGAACAAATGAAGCGTCCTTTAAGTATATAGCACAAACATCCTTGTTTGAACCTGTGATATAATTAAAGTCTGCCTTTGCCTGTTCCGTATTAGTCCATACACCAAGCAACGTCAACACTTTGTTGTCACCTCCCTCCAATGTATAATCATAAGAGTAGATGTTTGAGTGAATCGTTCCAAGATACAAGATACGAATGTTGTCAAGTGCAACATACTTGGCATTGCTACCATTAAGCTTGACACCAATTGTCACAGTTGGGTTGCTATCGTCAACATAGAACTTTGGTACAACAACATCAGATATTGCGTATGACTTCTGACCCACATTAACTCCATATTCTGCAAACTTGTTTCTTGCGAAAGCAGTTACACCAGTCACCGTTCCTGCGTCCGTATAAGCAGATACTGTGAACTGAACAGAATATCTACCATGAGGAAGAGCATGGATTTCAGAAAGGAGACTTGTCACATCCACAGAGAACTCTGTATTGCTCAAGCCACTTGTATTGAATGCCTCATAGTGACGACCGCTAAATATCTTCTTTGTAGTGAAGGCAGTAGTCTCACGGCTCTTGAACAATCCCTCAGCATTGTTCCATGCGATATCCTTCTGCTTACAGTCTGCATCAGTCAACAAGAATGATATATCCATGTAATTATCCTCTGTTGCAGCATCAAGAGAAGACTCCTTCTTCATGTTGTTCTTTACTGTTGTAGCCAAAGAAGAAATCTGGTCAGCCGTTGAAGTAATTTCACTATAGTCATGCTCCAACTTAGTATAACCAGCAATGTTCAACTTGCTTCTACGTGCAGACCTGAGTATTGGCCATGCAACCATACGAGCAGCGTGAGCATTCTTCACTACAGTCTTGTACTGTTCATACTGTTCCTTAGTAAGAATCTGCCACTTGATACCCTTATCTTGCTTGTCAGCATCAGGAATAAGTGGAAGCACGATGTCAAATCCTACTTCACCACTCCATCCCATGTAAGTAGTACCATAATAACCGATATAGCCCTGGGCAGCACCCTTATTCTCTACGAGAGCTCTTGAACCGAATCTCTCATCAGCAGGATCAATGCTCAAATAGCAGAAGTGAGCATCATCAGCATCATCCGTCTTCTGCATCTTGGCGTGGAGATTCGTTGAACCATAGTATGTATATGTATATTCATCCGCTCCACTATACAGCTGCTTGATATTGATATATTCGTATTCCTTTGAAGAACCGTCTTTCTTCTTTGCAAAAGATACCAAGTTATCATCATCAAGATACATCTTCAACAATGTACCTTCGCTGCTCAATCCCACAGGATTGCCAAAGCCGTTATTAACGTCATAGCCTTCCGTTATCTCCTTACCGAAGAAGAGACCTGCATCAACATTGTAGAGATAAACCTCCTTTGAAGCAATTGAAAGCTTGAAATTATCAACGCTAAACTGACCTGTAGAACTTACCGCGATAGTAACGTCCTCATCACCATTCACCTCAAATATCACAGATACCTTATCAATACTTGAAGAATTAGTAGAGTTTTCTTCTTTGCGAGACCCAACAGTTGCAGAAAGTACAACATCTTTACCGCC
>JAFZVY010000066.1 GCA_017617575.1 Bacteroidaceae bacterium
ATGACGTTTTTTCCAAATAGAACAAATATTTTTAGAAAAAAAATACCTCAGAGCATAAAAATATTTGTTTTGGGTAATGTTCTACAAGAATTCGTATATTGTGGCATGAATTTTTTCGAGCTGGACGGTTGAGAATATAAGAACATTAGTGTATTTTTTAAGTCTCCCACAAAGTTCACAGAGTTTTTTTCGACCTGTACAGTTGTAGTTTTGCACAAAGGTGCATATTAAAAAAACAGTCAAGAACTTTTCTCACTGACCAGCGGGAAGTAAACAGAACAAAAACAAGAAAAAACATGTTTTTTTTGATTTTATTTGGTTTTTACCATGTTTTTTTAACTGGCCGCACTGCGGCAAAAAACAACATACAGTTTCAACCGTACAGGTCGGTTTTTTTTAGAACCCGTCGCCAGAAGGCGGTTTCTAAAAAAATCTGTGTTCTGTTGTGGAATTAAAAACAATAATTCGTTTTGTTTTAGCTTTTATATAGAAACCTATCCAACCAACCGTACAGGTGGAATTGTTTCCCATACAAAATCTTGGAATATTATTGTTTATTGCTTAGTTGACAATTTTGCAATCATGTTTTTCTTTGTATTACCTTTGGTATATGTCTCAGACATTTGTCCGTCGATGCTCCGTTCGTTCTCCGTTGCTTCTCCGCTCGTCCTTCGTTGCTTCTCCGTATCATCATCACCGAATATCCATTGGATCTCCATCGAATGTCCATCGAATCGATGGACATTCGATGGAGATTCGATGGAGATTCGATGGACATTCTTCGAAGTTGCATAGGAGAGTCAAGGGAGTCAGAACGGACATGAATGGGAGCATCGACGGACACAAAATGTGGATGAAATCATGAATCCGCACACTGTCATCAAATGATTTTTTTGTTTGTCGCATCTTCTGTCGATATTATTCATATCCTTATGTGAAATGTTTGATTTGTTAATACGTTAAAAAAGATAAGTTAAATCTGTCGGAAAATGTTAAAAATGCCGAAACTGTTCTCCACACACAACCGCGGCCTACCGCATAACCCTATAACCTCACAACCGTATAGCCTTATGCTAAGAATTTGTTATCGTATGTCTTCGCCAATATGTTTTGAATAGTAATTTTGGTGTAATAATTGGCTATATTGTAAAAAAATATGTTGAATTGTAAAAAAGTATTTTGATTTGTTTGGTGCTTTTGGGAAATAATAATATCTTTGCACCGTTAAAAAAGACTTAACGTAAAATATTCATATATATATTATGCTATAGGACAGGATCCTTGCGGTTATCATTGGTCGCAAGGGGAAAGAGTCGAGAGGCTCAAGTCCACCCCAATAGAAATATTTAACATTTCACCTGATTATTCCTGCACTGAGAAGTGCGGGAATAGTTTTTTTAAGGGGAGCATACAAAGGATTTTGTTTTACACGAATTACCATTAATTTACCACGAATTATCATAAATATTATTTGCCTAACAAATTAATTATCATGAATAGATTTCTATATTATCGAAATTATAATTAATGATAATTCGTGGCAAATTCGTGATAATTTATGCCTTAAAAAATATTATTGTTCAATTTTTACTCAAAAACTTAAGTCTTCCGCAAAAACTAAAAAACTTACAAACCTACAAACTTAAAAACTTAAGATTACAAGTCTCCCACTTCCACGAATCCGTTCATCACGCAATATACGATAACGTCGGCAAGCGAACGTGCCTCCAACTTCTCCATGATGTGCGTGCGGTGGGTGTTTACGGTTGTGATGCTGATGTTCAGACGGTCGGCAATCTCCTTGTTGATGTAACCCTTGGCAAGCAATACGGCAACTTCTATCTCACGAGACGAGAGTATCTGCTCCTGTGCTTGTGGCTCTACATGCTTTGGCGGCATCATAGGATGACCTGCTGGGTGGCCTGGGTGTCCCATAGGATGGCCCTTGCCTTCGCCACGTCTGAGGTCAGGACCGGGGTGGCCTGGACCATGTCCCTCGCCATGAAGTGAGAGGAGGGACTTGACGAGCATCTTCTCGCTCTGGCACACGTTGAGCGTCCTCATTCCGTTGATTTGCATGTCGCCGTTGACGAGTATCACAGACTTACGTGCATTGTCACGGAAGAAAGCCGTATGTTCAAAGTATATGCGTGAAGCTACGAAGAAGTGAACGAAGTTCTTTTTTGATGTTACTTCCTTCAGTTCCTCGAACGTACTAAACACTTCTATGTCCGCAGGCATTATGTCCTTTATAATCTGCTGAAGACCTATGCCAACGAGCATGTTTGAGTCGATGATCGCTATTGAAAGGTTAGGCATGTGTGAGTTCTTAAGTTTTTAAGTTTATAAGTTCTTAAGTTCTTGAGTTAGCATGTTTCCGCAAAAACTAAAAAACTCGCAAACTTAAAAATTTCTGCAAAGTAAAGAAAAAAACTTGACATAGCCAATCGTAAATTATTGTGATTTTGCATGTTTTTATTGTGGGAGGGTTGCACACATCAATATTTTGATGTGCACGATACCTGCGCTTAAAGTGTCAAATTCTTCATTCTGGAGCAATAAAGGAAACAAAAAAGGTATGGTGAAGTGATATTTTCTATAATTTTGCAATCCAAAACAAAACTTAGTTAAACATGAACGATTTTAAAACAATATTCGAAAGTCGCTATACTTGGATAGAAGGTTTTATGCGTAACGTACGTCGTTACTCTAATAAACTTGCTATGATAAATCCTGAGAAGGATGAGGCATGGACATACCAAGAGCTGAATGCTGACTGCAACCGCTTGTGTAACGCCCTCGTTGCTGATGGCGTTAAGAAGGGTGACGTGGTTATGCTTCAGATGCTCAACTGTCCGGAGTTTGCCTTCGCATACGTGGCTTGCCATAAGCTTCACAGTGTGTGCTGCCCAGTAAGCTTCCGTCTCAGCCCGGGTGAGATGGCTTTCAATATTGACGATTCCAAGCCAAAGGTCATCATTTGTTGCAAGTCAAAGAAGGAGAGCGTACTTGAGGCTGTCAGCTTGGCTACTCACAAGCCAGACCGTGTGGTCGTCGTTGACCTCCCTTCCGACAGCCTTGTCACTTCATACGAGGATTACGTATGCCACTCTTCAATAGATGAGCCACCTTTCACTTGCGAATACAATATATATGATGAGACTACTCGTCTCTACACTTCTGGTACTACTGGCAAGCCAAAGGGTGTTGCCCTTACAAGTATCAATGAGGTGCTCTCTGCCCACGACGTGATGATTCACTTCCCTATGTCATATAAGGATGTGACTATGAACACTACTCCTTGGTTCCACCGTGGAGGTCTCCATTGTGCTGGTCCTTGTCCTGCTTTCTATGCAGGTTCAACCATCGTCATCATGGGTAAGTTTGAGGCTGACGTTGCCTTGAAGTATGTTGCTCGTTATAAAATTACATTCCTCATTGGTGTGCCAACGGTTCTTGAGGAACTGGCAGACGAGCAGGAGCGCAAGAGCCTTGACATATCTACACTCAAGGGTATCGTCACAATGGGTAGCCCACTTGAGCGTAGTGCTTGCATACGTTACCAGAAGGTTCTCACACCTAATATATTTAATGGATACGGTACGACAGAGACATTCTGGAACACATTCCTCCGTCCTTTCGACCTTCCTGAGAATGCGGGAACAGCAGGTGCGTCATGTGTTGACGACGATGTACGTGTCGTTAAAGTTTACGAGGACCGCAAGGCAGAGCCAGACGATGTAGTTGCAACAGACGGCACAGAGGTGGGTGAGGTTATCATCTGCTCTCCAGCCAAGTCACCATATGTGTACTACGGTAATGAGGAAGAGACACGCAACAAGTTTTACCATGGCTTCATTTATACAAATGACCTTGCCACATGGGACGAGAACCAGTTTGTCACTATCATCGGTCGTAAGGATGACATGATCATCTCTTCTGGTGAGAACATCTACCCAACGGAGATTGAGGCTGTGGTCAACATGCACCCAAAGGTTAAGGACTGTATCGTCACTTCCGTACCAGACAAGATACGTGGACAGATTGTTACGGCATACGTTGTCGTAAACGATACTTCACTTACTCCAGAGGAGCTTGACGAGTATTGTAAGCAGAGTCCGGACATAGCTAACTTCAAGCGTCCACGCTACTACCGTTTCACTCAGCAGATTCCTTTCAACGCAACAGGAAAGAAGTTGCACGTCAAGATTAAGGAGACAGCAGCTGACGACCTCAAGAACGGCTTGCTCTATAGAGTGTAAGAAGCAAAAAATACTATATAAATTCAACGGTGATTTAACAATGTTTGAACAACGTTCAAACGGCGTTAAGTCACCGTTAATTGTTTGTTAGGTGTCAATCCTTAAAGATTCTTACCGAAACAGCTACTGCGCAGTAACGACTTCGATACTGCGCAATATTGATGGCGATACTGCGCAGTAATGAAAAAATAACTTGGTTGTTTGGAATATGTTTGGTAACTTTGCCAACGATATTTCTGATTAACCGACCTGTGAATGTGACTGTCGGAAGGTGAATGCTTTGGATGATAGTCATATCGCACCGAAAAACAAAACTAATATGCTTAAAAACATCAAACCGTTGGCAGTTATTGCTATGCTGGGACTGTCGTGTGTGTCCTTTGCCCAGAAAAAGGGACAGAACCCTGTGGTACGTATCGAGTCTGGTCTTGTGAGTGGTATCAATCAGGAGGGAACGCAGGCTTTCCTCGGAATACCATACGCCAAGGTGGAACGCTTCATGCCTCCTATGCCTGTGGATAGGTGGGACACCGTAATGGTGTGTGACCATTGGGGACCTCAGGCTATGCAGAATGTGGGCAATAGGGACTTGCCTGAGTCGGAGATGAGCGAGAACTGTTGCATGCTTAACGTATGGACAACTGACCGCTCTGCCAAGAAGCCTGTCATGCTATGGCTTCATGGTGGTGGATTTGACTCTGGTACTTCCGCATGGAATCCGGGCATGGGACTTGCAAAGAAGGATGTAGTGGTGGTGAGCATCAACCATCGCCTTAATATTCTCGGCTTCCTCGACCTCTCAGCCTGCTCGCCTAAGTACAAGTATTCGGGTAATGTGGGTATGATGGACGTGGTGGCAGCCCTCAAGTGGATTCACGCTAACATATCTTTGTTCGGTGGCGACCCTGATAACATCACGGTCTTTGGTGAGTCCGGCGGTGGCGGTAAGGTGGGCACGCTCCTTTGCATGCCAGAGGCAAAGAACCTTTTCCACAAGGCTATCATCCTTAGTGGTACTATTCTTAACGTAAACACCAAGGATATGACCGAGAGCCTTGGCAAGGCTGTCCTTGCAGAGCTTGGCATAGATGGCAAGAACATAGACAAGATAAAGGATGTGCCTTATCGCGAGCTTTATGCCGCAGGCCAGAGGGCTATAGGTAAGAGTATAGGCACTCGCAGACCTGGTACTCCTATGATGTGGGGCTTTGGTCCTACACCTGATGGCGAAGTGCTGATGCAACAACCGTTCCAACCGGGCTTTGCTTCGTTCTCTGATTCAAAGCCTATCATCATTGGCACTACCTTCAATGAGCTTCAACGCCTCACGTACAACCAGCAGTTGACCATGGATGATGCGCGCAAGGCTTTGCAGCCAACCTTTGGTGAGCGTACAGAGGAGTACATCAAGGCTTTTGGCGAGGCATGGAAGGATTATACTCCGCAAGACCTCCTTTCGATAGACCATCTGTTCCGTCCAAAGACTATCATCACAGCTGACTATATCTCCGCACGTCGCAAGACACCGACATATATGTATATGTTTACGTGGAAGTCACCCGTGAACAAAGGTTCTGTGCATGGACATGAACTGAAGTTCTGTTTCAATACGCTCAACCATGCTGGAGGGGAGTTGCCTAATCCTACGGCTGACGACCAGAAGCTTGCTGACGTGATGAGCGCGGCTTGGGCTAACTTTGCCCATACTGGTAATCCTAATGTGGATGGACTCCCACAGTGGAAACCTTATACGGCAAAGGATGGCGACATGATGATATTCGACTATAAGTGCCATGTACGTAATAATCCAGACCGTAAGTTGGAAGAGATAATCAACGACTGTTGCTTTACCCAGTTGAAGGATTTTAATGCCAAGAAGGCAGAGAATCAACCTTACGTCACTCCTATAACGAACATCGGCAATGGCTATCCACGCATATTGCAGGACAATAGCGTGCTCTTCCGTGTACGTGCTACCAATGCAAGCGACTGGCGTGTGTCGCTCGACCCAGATTGCCGTTTCCACATACAGCAGGATGGTACGTGGCTTGCACATACCAAGCCTATCATCGAAGGTTTCCACTATTACTGGTTCACGGTGGATGGAGTGGATATGGCTGACCCAGCAAGCAAGAGCTACTTCGGTTGTGGACGTATGACGAGTGCCATAGACATACCTGAGAAGGATTGTACCTTCTATGATTGCAAGGATGTGCCACATGGCAAGGTATGCCAGATGGAATACTATTCTTCTGTCCGTGGTAAGAACGTGGGAGTATGGGTCTATACTCCTGCCGGATATGACAGCAGCAAGAAGAAATATCCTGTGTTGTACCTTCAGCATGGAGGAGGCGAGGACGAGACTGGTTGGGTGAACCAAGGCAAGACACACTACATCATGGACAACCTCATTGCCGAGGGTAAGGCAAAGGAAATGATTGTAGTCATGTCTAACGGTACGTTCAATATTCCGGGCACTCCGTTTGGTTATTCAATAGAGGGAATGAAGCCTTATGAGAAGGACCTTACCGAATGTCTCATACCGTTTGTCGAGAAGAATTTCAGGGTGAAGGCTGACCGTAACAACCGTGCACTCGCAGGACTCTCCATGGGAGGAGGACAGACATTCTTCACGGGACTTCAGCACACGGAGTTGTTCTCAGCACTCGGTGTTTTCAGTACAGGTGTCTTTGGCGGTATTCGTGAGAGTGGTAGCTTTGATGCCGAAAAGGCAATGCCTGGACTTATCACCAATGCTCAGAAGTACAATCGTGACCTTCGTCTCTTCTACATCTCCGTGGGACGTGACGATATGCGCATCAATCCTACAACCAAGGCTGTCAAGGATATGCAGTCAAAAGGCTTGAACATCACGTTCAACACATTCCCCGGCGACCATGAGTGGCAGGTGTGGCGTAAGTCACTACATGACTTCCTCATTAAGTTAGCTGGGAAGTAAGGTTTCTATTGTATAGTAGTTAAATGTAGTAAAGAGGAGTAAATAGAAGTAAAAAGACGAATGTCTGTATGGTTGGAATTTCAAATCTATAATCTATGCGCCCAGAACTTTTCTGGAGGCTTAAATTTGAAATCATAGAAATGAGATTTTCACATTCGTATCTTTACTCCTTTTTAACTTCTCTTTAATTCTAATAAAACAAATGTAGGTGCTGGGGATTCCCTCGGCACCTACTGCGTTAATTACTTTCCTTCTTTTTTAGCTCCTGTGAGAGCTGGCTATAATTAATATCGGTTCAAAAAAACAATGTTTGTTCGTTTCGGATTGTAGTTTGGTTGTTTTATGTTTCTTTCCGTTCCTTATTGTGTCACTTATTCCTGTTCCTTGCATCAAGGTACTCCACCTCTTGCTTCTTGAATGTGATGGTAGGGAGTTTGTTGATGTTGCAGGCAGAGAAGTAACCGAGAGTGTTGTTGGTGAAGTTGCGGATAGGGTTGGAGCGAGTGTCCATGCCTATCGCAACTGACCAGTAAAAATCATAAGTTTTCCTGTCAACCTTTCTTACCTCAATGTCCAGTTTGTCGTCGTCATTCAGTATGTCTTCCTCATCGTCATTTGAGTCGGAATCGTAGAAGCAGTCTATGTCTATCTCCGTTGTACCATACTGGCCACGGTTGTCCATAATCATCCACTTGTATGGCTCGCCGTTGCGTGTGACGAGTACGTAGTAATAGCTTGCCTTAGTACCATCGTCCTCCACGTCAATTCGCAGGGCGTATTCGTCATCCGACATCATTTCAATCTTGTAGAGGTAGCTGTCGCTCACGTTGAATGTTTCCTGCATTACGGATGATGACTCGGTCACGTAGTCGCCAATCTCTACCTTTATGGTATATCGCTTGCCGGGGATGCCTCGTGCCTCCTTGGAAGAATAGATGCCTGCGCTGTCGTGGTGAAGGATGTAGATTGAACCGTCCTCGCCTGTTATTGTGACGTTGGCGTTCTCTATGTTATTGTTCCAGAGAGTGTCGATGACGTCGAGAGTCTGTGACAGCTTTGCCACTGCTCCGTCTTCGGATATGTTTGCCTCCACCACGTAGAGTGGGGTGATGGAGTTATAGTCTATGTCGATTTCCTTTTCGCATGATGTTAGTATTGCTAAGCATAGGGAAAGGAATGTGATTGCTTTCTTCATTGAGTTCGTAAGTTTTTGAGTTTTTAAGTTTATTAGTTTTTAAGTTCGTGAGTTTTTAAGTTCTCGCGGAGAGGGAGCGTGTGCCAAATATGGCACATGGGGTGGGGCTAATACTTCACGCTGAAGGCGATGAAGGGGATTGCTCCGAAGAGGGCGGTCTGTGTGGCTTTAGTTCCTGTTGCGTTGCCCTTGTCCTCCGTGAATGTTATCACGTATGGATTCTCCCTGTTGTATATGTTATAGATACCGAATGTCCATTGCTGCTCACACTTCTTGGTGTGCTTGGTGTATGTGGCACTAAGGTCGAGGTGGTGGCAGGATGGGGCACGGTAGCCGTTGCGCTCGTTGTAGTAGAAGAATGTCGTTCCGTCAATCTTGTACTTGGCACTTGGAGCGGTGAGAGCCTGACCTGATGTGAAGACGAAGGCAGCCGAAGCGTTCCATCTCTTGTCAATCTTGTACATTCCCACGAGGTTGATGTCGTGGCGGCGGTCGTTGTTGGCTGTGTACCAGTTGCCGTTGTTTATTCCGTCAATCTTGTTCTCGCTCCATGATAGTGTGTAGGAAGCCCAACCTGTGAGGTTGCCGTTGTTCTTGTGTGCGCAAAGCTCCACTCCGTAGGCGCGCCCCTTACCACCGAGGATAAGGTTCTCAATCTCGATTTCGGAAGAGAACATCTTGCCGTCCTTGTAGTCGTAGATGTTGCGTACCCACTTGTAGTAGCCCTCTACGCTGAAGTCGTAGTCCTCATCCTTTGTCATGCCTATGTAGCCAAGGCTCACTTGGTCTGCCTGTTCCGGCTTGACGAATGATGTGCTTATCGTATATCTGTCCATTGGCATGGATGTGTTTGAACTACGTATGGCATGTATGTTCTGTGTGGTGCGGCTGTAACCTGCCTTGATGCAATGTTGCTTGGAGAGGTTCACCTTCATGCTTGCACGTGGCTCAAGGTTGTCGTAGATGCCGAAGTGGTCATAGCGTAGTCCTGCTGAGACCTCAAGGACGTTGCTTACCTTCCAGTCATCGTTCACCCATGCGTTGATGTCCCATTGTGAACGTTGGTTCTTCTCGTGGAGTGCCATGCAGTCCCACTCAGCTGAGAGTACGTCCTGATAGGCAGCCTCTGCTCCGAGTGATACGGAGTGCCTGTCATTAGGACGCCAGTCTATGGCTTCACGTGCTATGCCTTGCTTTATGTGGCCGTCGAACACATAGTTCTTGTTTGCCACGAAGTAGCCCATGTTGCTGCCGTAGTAACTGTATGCAAGTGTTGTGTTGAGTCGTAGCTTGTCGTTGGCTGTGAACTTCCAGCCTCCGCTCAATGTCGTGTTGCCCCAGTGCATTTCCATCAGGTCGTCAACAGCCATGTTGTCCTTGCCATGGTAGAATGACACGAACATCTTGCTCTTTGGCGACGCATTGACGTCAGCCCTGTAGTTAATATCGTAGAAGTTTAGGGTATTGTCCTTGTATTTTGGGTCTGCCTTGAGGAAGAAATCCATGTATGACCTACGTGCCGTGAGCAGGAAGCTTGCATTATCGTCGGCAATAGGACCTTCGATGAACACCTTGCTTGCAAGGAGTCCTATGCTAACGCCTCCGTGCCAGTCGTACATATTGCCTGGCTTTGTGGCTATGTCAAGTACGGATGATGTTGCTCCTCCGAACTTGGCAGGTATCTGTCCCTTGTAGAGTGCTGCTGTTTGCAGTGCCTCATCGTTGAAGGCTGAGAAGAGTCCTACGAGATGTCCTGTGTTGTACATTGGTGCGTTGTCCACCAATACGAGGTTCTGGGCAGAAGTACCGCCTCGCACCTGAAAGCCGCAAGAGCCTTCGCCGTCTGACTTCACGCCCGGAAGCATCTGTAATGACTTGATGATATCCTTTTCGCCGAAGATGGCAGGTACTTGTCCCATCTTGCTTATGTCAATCTTCTCTATACCTATCTGTACCTCATTGAGTCTCTGGCTCGCTGAGTGCGATGCCGTCACGACCACTTCGTTCAGGTCGTCTGTCTTTGCTGTACTGTCGTTTTCTTCTTCTGCATAGGCTGTCGTTCCCATGCCTATGCAGGCTGATAATATAAATAGTTTTGTCTTCATCGTTAATCTAAAAGCCCATTTGGCTTTCCTTAATATATTTAATCATTTCTTTGTTACGGGTGCAAAGGTACGGCAAACATCCCAAACGCTTTCGTGGATAATAGACAAAGATGACGTGCGTCAAAGAATTTTACGCTTACTGTCAAATATTTTTACATTTACATAAGGAATGGCTCCTGAAACCCTGCTTGGTATCAGAAGCCATTCGTCCTTCTTTGCTTATTGTCTTGAATAATTCTTGTCCTTAGTTCTTCCAGAGGTTTCTCAAGAAGCGGTCGTATAGTAAGTGACGCCATGTGACGAGGTCGTGAGCGACCTCCATACCGACATCAAGGCTCTCAATGGTGTACAGTCTTCAAAGGCAGGTCTGGATAAGAGCTTCAAATGGTTCTATACGGATTATACTTTCACCGAGACGTTTGAACGTGACAACTCCATCTGTCCTTTGCCTATCACGGATTATGCTACAACAGACGAGGTGTCTTTCTGGTGTACTGGACAGCCAAATCTCACGGAGGGATGTGCACCATGCGAGGCAAAGAGTGTTCTCGACGATATTGAGAATAAGATGGTCAGGTGGTTCTTCCTTAATTACGTATATATACAGATGGATGCCATAGCTGCCAACTATGACCTTGCCGTAGGTGCGCCTATGGATAAGGCTGGCTTCATAGCTTCGCGTAAGGATTTCCTTGCTCAGATACCATCCAACGACATATTGCAGTCGTGTGATAGCTGTGCCGTTCTGTTCCGCAACTATTATCACTCAGAAGCCTACGATGCATTCTTTGATGAGGGAAGCGAACTGTACAAAAAGATGCATACCTACAAGCCTCTTGCCGATATTGAAAATAGTATAACGGATGGCAGGTATAGTTATTCTCTCGTCATGCCAGGCAAAGTGACTGATACAGGCTGTGGTCTCCTGTCAGAGGAAGGAGCTATTATCTACAAGCTCGATATGTCACGTCTCATACCTGGCAAATATGTCATCACAGCCACCTCACGAGTGACTAATATTTGGGCATTCGGCGTTACTGCTCTCGTAATACTTGTTGCAATCGTCAGCCTCTTTAGAAAGAGGAATGATGAGTGAAATGAAATATAGCAAAAGGTTTTGGAAAACAAAAAACGTTTCCAAAGCCTTTCGTCTTTCTTTGCTTCTGTCGAGAGTCTGCATTATCTATGGCCTGATTTCCAAATACTCCTTGAATGCAATGGAATCTTCGCATTGATAAACATGTTTTTGGTCAAATGCTGCAATTCTTCCAGCTCGGCCTAAATATACGACTTTAAAAGTATTTGGATCTGCATCAGGAATCATAGAGTCCTTATAAAAAACATGATTTTTATCTTTAAGCCATTCACAACTATAATTTGTTGCTATTATTTCCCCATTAATATAGCATATTGGGTGTATAGGCTTAATCGTTGCGACATCGATACCTTTAACCAGTTTCCCATGCCACCATACATTATTTTTATCAGCGAAGCAGTCTTTAATGTCCAATTTCCTGAATGTGTTTAAGTCTGCATATTCTAGCCTTACCAGTTCCTCCGAATATAAATATTTCCCATCTGTGTAGAAATAAGAATTGAGTTTTTTCAAACTTTTATAGTCTTTTATGGATGTAGCTTCACTTTTGTAATAAACCCTTTTAGCATCTTGGCCTATACCCCAAGCTGCCTCGAAAAAAGTTTTTGGATCTGCCCCCTTTACAATACGATCTTCGTAATACACATGATATTTATCTGCGGCATATACACTAGAAATTATCATCGTCTTAATAGGATGAAAACTTTTATAATCTGCTATTGCCACACGTGATTGTCCCATGTAATAACCATATTTCTTGTCTTTAGCCCAATTTGTATCCCATGCGCCATTATTACCCAATATGACAAATGTACTCTTATCTGCGACATGAATTGGTAATGTGTTCCAGTAATAATCATTTTTGTCCTCTGTGAGATATTGACTATGTACCTTGAATGTCTTTATATCAACACTATCCATAATTTGACTCAAATGGAAAACATGATTCGCATCAATAGCATATCCATGTCCTAAAGACTTAAATGTTTTACCATCTGCGCTATCTATCATATGGCCATCAAGGAAAGCATGTTTGTCATCATGAGCATAGCCATCGCCTAAATTTTCAAATGTGGCTGGGTTTGCGTCTAATTTCCAGACACTATGCCCTGAACTTTCATTCCAAGAATGATATGTTACAACCTTGCCATCATTCTTATAACCAATATCGCATGAAACGATTAAAAACGTACAGAAAACGAATACGATAAGTATGTATAATTGATTTGTTTTTATTCTATTAAATGAAATTGTCATAATCATTGGTGTTATCTTTCGTTAGTTTATTGTGTTACAAAGATTCTGGTCTGCAACATCGGTCAGACGCATTTTCCCATCGGAAGCTGCCAATTTCTGTTGATAGAAAATGTTCGATTGAAAAATGCTAATGTGAGTAACTTCTCCCTCCCCATAGAGGCGAATGATGGCGTAGAAGAGAGACTGAATGTCTCTCTGTTCCGAAATGAGGGGAGAGTAGTGCCATGCTCGACGGAGGTCAAAGAGGGCTGGGGAGAGGGTCTGTTTACTTCCACAAGTTCCTCAAGAACCTGTCGTAAAGGAGGTGACGCCATGTGACGAGGTCGTGAGCACCGCCACCGCCTACATAGAACTCGTGCTTTACGCCCATCTTCTCAAGTTCCTCGTGGAGGCGTGTGTGGCGAGCAAGGAATCCTGTCTCGTATGTTCCACCTCCAATGAAGAAGTAGTCAATCTTGTTGTTGAAGTCCTTGTCGCGAAGAACAGGTGTCTCGTCTATGTCTATGGCAGCACTAAGGAGACCGACCGTGCCAAAGACATCAAGGTTGCGAAGTCCCACATACTGCGACATGCGTCCACCCATTGAGAGACCGCAGAGGGCGCGTGAGTGACGGTCCTTCTTCACATTGTAGTGTGACTCAACGAAAGGAATGACACATTGGATGAGTTCCTTCTCTATGAGTGGGAAGGCAAGTTCCGTGTGCTTAGGATGTGAACGAGTCACCATCTGGTCGTTAGGGAAGCAGACAATCATCTCCTTGGCAAGTCCCTCGTGAATCATGTTGTCGAGAATCCAGTTGGCACGTCCGTGCATGACCCATGTCTCTGTGAGGTCGCCTGAACCACCCATGAGGTAGAGGACTGGGTACTTCTTCTTTGGGTTGTAGTTGGCTGGAAGGTATATCATCATGTCACGAAGACCGCCTGTGACGGATGAGTTATAGTAGTGGGTCGTTATCGTTCCGTGTGGCACTTCTGGCTTTGGGTCGTACCATGCAGGCTTGTCGCCATGTACGAAGAGCATGCTGAATGCTGGCATGGCAGCATGGCCTGTGAATGTATTGTTAGGGTCAACGTTACCCACACCGTCGATGGTTACGTAGTAGAAGTAAATCTCTGGTTTCAGCGGACCGAGCTTGAGAGTCCATATTCCGTCGTCGCCCTTAGTGAAGTCCACTTGCTTGCGAGCCTCGTCACCCACGAACATGGAGCCGTGGAGCTTGACCTCATGAGCATCCGGAGCCTTGACGCGGAACGTAACGGTGTGGTCGTCGTGTACCTCTGGCGAGATGACCTGACAACTGAAAGGCGTGATGTTCTCAGTATTGCGCTGAGGGTCGTACTGGATGTTGACGTGTGACTGCTGAGCGTGCAGCATGGTTGTGCCCATAAGCATGAGGGCAAGAGAAAAGAGTTGCTTTTTCATAAAAGTAATGTGAAGTTTTGTTATGATAGTTTTCCGTTTGGTTGTTTTAGTTGTTGCAAAAGTAGTCATTATAATTGGAATTAGAAGTCTGAAATGCGAAAATTTATCTATCTTTGCAGAGAAGAATCTTTTTTCGGAACAACTAACTAAACAAAAGATAAGTATTATGAATCTGAATCTACCTAAATGCTTTGTGGCATCCGTGGCTGTTCTGTGCGGAACGACCTCTGCCATTGCCCAAAGTAACCTTCTCCATTACAACCGACCTGCTCAGTTCTTTGAGGAGGCTCTTCCTATCGGTAACGGTAATCTCGGTGCCATGATTTATGGTGGCGTGGATGAGGACAGGCTTTCGCTCAACGACATCACGTTGTGGACGGGTGAACCTGACACCAAGGTGTATGCTCCAGATGCGTATAAGACCATTCCGCTTATTCGTGAGGCTCTTGATAAGGGCGACTACCGTCGTGCCGACGAACTCCAGCGCAAGGTACAGGGACACTATAGCGAGAGTTACCAGCCACTGGGATGTCTCAGAATTGCTTCAGGCAAGAAGGAGGCTGCCAAGGATTATGTACGCACACTTGATATCTCCAATGCCCATGCTCAGGTAATGTATAAGTCAGGTAAGGGTACGGTAACCCGTGATTACTTTGCCTCTGCACCAGACTCCGTCATCGTGCTCCGACTAAAGAGTGATGGTGGTGAACTCATCAACCGTGTGTTCTCTTACAGTTGTCAGCTGCCTCACATGGTGGCTGTGCGTGGTCATGAGATGTCAATCGACGGCTATGCGGCTTATCATAATCTACCTGGTTATACGGACTTTGCAGAGAAGCATCTTTACGACTCAAACCGAGGCATACATTTCCGCACTATCATTCGTATCATAAACAAGGATGGTGAAGTGAGTACAGATGACAACACAGGTACGCTTAGTCTTACGAACTGTACGGAGGCACTCGTCGTCATATCAAATGTGACGAGCTTCAACGGCAACGACAAGGACCCTGTGCGTGAGGGCAGGGACTACAAGAAGCTGGTGCGTGCCCGTATAGATGCTGTCAAGACAAAGACGTACGATGAACTTCTCAAGCGTCATGAGGATGACTACAAGCCTCTGTTCTCACGTTTCAATATTGACTTCGGCACAACGGATGAGGTTATCGCCAAGATGCCAACTGATGAACAGCTCTTCAAGTTCACAACGGAGAACCAGAAGAACCCTGACCTTGAGGAACTTTATGTTCAGTATGGTCGTTACCTCCTTATTTCTTCCTCACGTACTGAGGGAGTGCCAGCCAACTTGCAGGGACTCTGGAACGAGAGCATCCTTCCACCTTGGTCTTGCAACTACACTTCAAACATCAACCTTGAGGAGAACTACTGGCCTGCTCTAATCTGCAATCTTCCAGAGATGAACCGTGCACTCATCGGTTTTGTCAAGAAGTTGCCTGTAACTGGCGAGCAGACAGCCAAGGCTTATTACGGAGTTCAGCAGGGATGGTGTCTTGCACACAATACCGACATCTGGGGCATGACGTGTCCTGTGGGTGAACATGGCGGTGACCCTAACTGGGCAAACTGGAACATGGGTGGCGCATGGGTAAGTACTCATCTGTGGGAGCAGTATCTCTTTACCCTTGACAAGGAATATCTTCGTGAGGTCTATCCAGTACTCAAGGGTGCTGCCGACTTCTGTCTCGGCTGGATGATAGAGAAGGACGGACACCTCTTGACATCTCCTGCCACATCGCCAGAGAATATCTACGTTACGGGTTCTGGTTACCACGGACGTTCACTCTATGGTGGATTTGCAGACATCGCTATGATTAAGGAGTGTCTCCTTGATACACGTGACGCTGCAATCGTACTTGGCGAGGACAAGCGATATATTGCCCAGCTCAATTCTGCAATCAACTCGCTCCTTCCTTACCGTATTGGCAAGAAGGGTAACCTTCAGGAGTGGTACAACGACTGGGAGGACGAAGACCCACGTCACCGTCATCAGTCACATCTCTTCGGACTCTTCCCTGGACATCATATTTCCGTGGCATCAACACCTGAACTTGCAAAGGCTTGCAAGCGCACACTTGAGATAAAGGGTGACAAGACCACAGGCTGGAGCACAGGCTGGAGGGTCAACCTACAGGCACGTCTCCACGAAGGTGAGGCTGCGTATAAGATGTATCGCACACTTCTCTCGTTCGTTCACCCAGACAAGTACAAGGGTGCTGACAAGCGTAAGGGTGGTGGAACATATCCAAACCTCTTCGACTCTCACAACCCATTCCAGATTGACGGAAACTTTGGCGGCACAGCAGGTGTAACAGAGATGCTCGTTCAGTCAAGTGTCGATACCAAGGGTGTTACTACCATCGAGCTTCTTCCTGCCCTCCCAGAGGCATGGAAGTCACAGGGAAGCATCAGCGGCGTCCTTGTCCGTGGTGGCTACGAAGTATCCCTCTCTTGGAAGAACGGTAAGGTCACAGACTATAAGGTCACACCTCGCAA
>JAFZVY010000067.1 GCA_017617575.1 Bacteroidaceae bacterium
GAAGAAGAAGAAAAAAGGAAGAAAGATGAAGAGGAAAAAATTAAAGAAAGAAAAAAATGGATCATAAATTATATTCTTACAGCTTTTTCTTTTCCATTTGCAAATGTAAATAAAGTCATTATATGTTCATTGTTTCCATTAAATGAATTAAATGGCAAATCGGAAATACCAAAGGATATAACACCCAATATGTTCATTAATGTTTATAATGATAATCTATTGATTAACGAACCCTTTTATACGAAAAATATTGATTTGTTGATACTGTACCTTGACGAATTAAAACAATGGTTAAAGGACTTAATTCTAAATCCATCTATTGCAGATGTGCCAGAATTACATAAAATACTGATTGATTATTATAAGACTATTGTTCAAGAAAACCCTTGTAGTCAAATAAAAAAATATGAGTCTCTTACAGTGATGAATTTCATAAAAGAGAATTTGCAAGAATATGTTTATATCAAAGGACAAGAGCAACATGTTTTATACCCATTTCAGAAGCTAAAAGAACTTATTGATTGTCATAGAAATTTTATAGAGCAACTCAATGTTTCTTGGAATGAGTTAAATAACCAATAATTCCCTTGAAACTAATTTTACCAATTACGAAGAGCAATTTATTTTGCTCTTTGTTTTTTTTCTTGAAAAAAACCTTAACTCTTGCTCACGTTAGTATTTTTGCTTTCAATGGTGTCTATATTCTGATATAAGAATAAAGTCCATAAAAGTTTTCTTTACTTTGGTTTGGTGAATTAAGGCAAAAATTGTATTTTTGTGCCTATCAAGTTATGAATGTCATTCCGTATGATTGAATTATCCATTGTGAGGATTCGTAATCATATAGATATCAAATAATAAGAACCAATAACAAAACCATAATATGCAAAAAATAGTCATTGATAATTTCGGTCCTGTAAAGCATGCGGAAATTGAAATAACGCCATTGCTCGTACTCATAGGAGAACAAGCAACGGGTAAGAGTACTATTGCCAAGTTGATTTATTTCTTCAAGTCTTTTAGTGGAGATTTTCGTAAGCATTATTATGAATCTAAAGAAGCAGAAATTAACTTCTTGGATGATGTTTTTTTAACAATCTGTGAAAAATTTATTGATTTTTTTGGCTCTCCATCACTATGGGGAACTTTTGAAATAACATATTTCTACAACAAGGACAAATACGTGAAATTGTTTTTGAATGATGATAATGGTTTTGGCTTTAAACGCTGTAACAAATTTTTTGGGGAAAAAGAAAGTAAGCAACTCATTTCTTGTAAGGGAAAATTATTGAAATTAAAGCAAGAAATAGAGGACGAGGATTCAGATACAACTAAAAAGTTGCTTTTGGAGCAGAAGCAATTAGAATTGTTAAATGAATTCACATCGATAATAAATGATATATTTTGTAATACTCATAATGATTCTTCATACATAATTGCTGGAAGAAACGCAACAGTTGGTTATTCCAGTTTCTTTGAAGGCATGTTGACAGCTAACCTTCAAAAACGTATTGATGACATTGGCTCAAATACGAGTGAGACAAAAGAACAAACTATCGAAGAAACTTTGATGCTTGATTTCTTGCAGCGAGTGTCAAAGATGCGTCAGATATTTAATAAATCTAACGATTTTGAGGGCTTGATCAAACTTGTCCCAGAGAAAGAAAAGGAGAAAAGGGAGATTTTAACAAAGTCTTATTCCCTAATAAAGAATATTTTAAGGGGAGACTATATTTCTGGCATTGATGAGAAAATAAAAATAGAAAGTGATGATTTTGTCTATTTGAAAAATGCATCTTCTGGTCAACAGGAATCCATCCGAATCCTACAGGATGCGTTCTTGGGTATCAACTCAGGGAATAATGTCTTTCGTGTTATCGAAGAGCCAGAAGCACACATTTTCCCTGAGGCACAGATGTACTTGCTCCAGTTGTTGGCAATTCTCTTGAATAATACGGAGAATAACCAGTTGATTATTACCACACATAGTCCATACGTATTGACTGTGATAAATAATCTGATGCACGCATACAGTGTTGGTCAGAAGAATCCTGAGAAAGTTCGTGAAATAGTCAATGAACATTCATGGATTGCTCCTGAGAAGGTGAATGCCTATATGCTTACTATCGCTAATGGTGCAGAAAGAATCATTGATGATGAAGTCAATATGATTGATGCAGAGAAGATAGATGGCGTGTCAGAGAAACTGAACGAGGATTACGATAAACTTCTTGACATAGAATACGGCAATGGAGAAGAAAAGTAAAGGTGGCAAGGGGCAACCTGTAAAGGGGAAAGCCACAACTGTTCCGCATAAAATAACGGAAGGCACGCATCCTTTCTTCAACAAGTACCACGATGGAGACTATGTCGTATCACATGACATACGCAGTAATGTTACTGTTGCGGAAAAGAAAACAAAATATACTCTTATAAATGACAAGCAACATGAAGTTGTTGTTTACAAGATAGATGACGGCATTATAAAGAGTAAAAGCAAAGACGATAAAAAGTGTGATTATGGAATTTACACTGAAGGTGAGATTCTGTTATTGGTAGAGTTGAAGGGTAATGATTACAAATCAGCCGTTCTTCAAATACTTAATACGATTAAATCATTAGGGCTTGACGGACAGAAGCTTACAAAGAAACTTTATGCTCGCATTGTTGTTTCAAACGCACACAATGTCCCAAATTCAAAGTATTTAAGTCCGAAACGAAAAGAATTAGACATCATACTACGCAAAAACAAAGGTGGATATGATGATGGGGAGATAAGATACGAAGAGAAACTCTCCACTCTTTGATTATAAATGTTACACATATCCTTGGGGCAGGTCACGGCGACCTGCCCCATTTTTTTTCTTGAAAAAATATCCCCTCAAACTCTTGTATGGGTGAACATTCTTTCGTACCTTTGGATGTTCAATCAAATTAAAAACTAACTACATACAAAACTTACCAGAGACACAGAGAGTTATGGAAAACTACATAGACACAGTAAGGGATTTTGTGCACGAAAATCGTGCTGCCTTGGAGCGTGAACGTGAGCGTCTGGAGGTGATGCTCGAACAGCAGGAGGCTCTCGAGACCTTGCTCGGTCGTATCACTCAGATGGAGAATGAGCGCGATGACCTCATGCGTGAGCGTGACGAACAGGAGGCTCTCGCCACTCGTATGCGTGATGAGCGTGACCGCATGGCAAAGGAAAAGGATTTACTCAACCTCAAGTTGAAAGAGCTGGGTATGATGACGAGCAAGGTGGTGAAGAAAACTGACCACGACGACCTCATCGACGTGCTTCGCCGCTACATGAAGAGCTCGAAGCGTAAGGACATCCGCAAGCGCGGCTACATCAAGATGGTCATCTTCGAGCTGGTGACGCACTCCAAGCTGGAACTGCCTGACGACATGGTGGAGGAGCTGGAGACGTTTGACGATGCGGAGGCAGAGACGGCCGTGAGCGTCAATGCTCAGAAAGGTTCTATCGTGCAGGTGACAAGCGAAGGTATCAACAACAACAATCTACTTAGGGCAGAATGATACAGATTAACGCAGCCGAGGGTGCTGTGGTCAATGTGACCGACAAACCCATCAACAACGTCGTTGTGATGGGCGACATGGTGCAGACAAAGACGGTGACGGTGTTGCCGTCGGGGGAGGTAAGGACGGAGGTGGAAACTGAGCCGAAAGCTCCGTCAAGCGAGGATGTTCCGTCACCCCTCCGCACGGAGGAGGCGATGCACCTGTGGCAGGTAGCCAGGGAACACGGATGGGTTGACGACAATCTGCAACCTCTGGTGAGCCAGAACAAGGCGGCGATACTGGCAAGCGTGATGGCTGATGTGTTGCGACTCTCACCACGGTGGCGGTATTTCGAGGAGCTGTGGGGAAACCACGACTGGGCGAACAAGCTGAGTGCCGCACAGAATTGCAAATATTACCCTGACACACTGAAGGAATACGCCGAATACCTGAAGTAGGCGGCAGGTGCTGATTGTCAAACGCAGAGGGCACAGAGAACACGGAGGGCTTTCTCCGTGTTCTCTGTGTTTTTTTATGATGGATGGCAAACCGCAACGTTGCGGTTTACGTTGCGGTTACGTGTCGGTTACTACGGTTTTCTCCCACTACCTTTGCCGTGTCTTCCGAAACAAAGACCCCACACGAAGGATGTGGATGGAGGACAGTAGCAAGTTATGAAAAATATTTTTATTGGCAATGTCCGTATGGAGACACAGACAGTGTTCACGGAGAACGGCAACATCAACATCTATCCATGTGGCTTTGAGCTTGGACAGCACATTGTGAGCCGTGGCAAGGAGGTGAGGCAGAAGGGCAAGATGGTGACTGACGAGTCGGGTACAAGTCATTTTTACCCATACGCCGTGGACAGCGGCAGCAGGTACAACCACATCTTCCACACTCGTCACGGGGAAGTGAAGGAGTCGGCAACATCGCTCATCTTCCTCCTCCGATTCCCTAAGAAACAGGATTGGGAGGTTACTAATGAACAACTCTATGACGAGATGGAGGAAATGAGAGAGTGGGCGAGAGGGTTTGAAATTAAGAATTAAGAATTCATAATTCAAAATTCATAATTCAAAATTGTAAATCCAGAATTATAAATTCAAAATTAAAAGTTAAAACGCAAGATGAGTGTATTTTTTATTACATACAACAACGGGAAGAAGATGATGACTCCCGTTATCGATGCCAAGGCTTACCTTAGGATGCGTCAGTCAGAAGGTCAGAGACGACTGACGGAGGCAGCACACAACGGCGCTGTGTATAAGAACAAGAATGGGGGGGAGGTGAGTGTCAAGACACGTCTCCAGCAGTACAACTACTCATGTCTGCCTAATGATGACGGCTCGCTCGCCAAGTCGCAGAGGTTGTCACGCTCAGTGGCAATGGACATTGACTACCCTGGCGAGGGATGTGGCAAGTTGCTCATGGAATGGAAGGACGAGGTGAGGGACATGGTCATGGCAAAGAAGGACGAGGTGGGCGCACTTATGTTCGGCGACTCTGCCACGAAGGGATTCCACCTTGTGTTCCGCCGCCATGCCGACCTCTCGCAGGAGGGTAACCTGCGATGGGCTTCGGAGGTGCTCGGAGTGCCGTTCGATGCCTGTGCCAAGGATCATACGAGGGTGCTGTATGAGCCAAGCGGGGAGATATACCTGCTCAGCGACGAACTGTTTGACCAGAGCCCTTCGGAGGCTTGTGCAGACGATGCCTTGTGCAGCGTGGCACGTAAGGTGGTGCATGAGGACAAGGAGCACGTGACGGACAGCGACAAGGCTTACCGCGGCATCCCCTTCAGCGACATCATTGCCAAGTACTGGGAGATGTACAATGGCGGCAAGCTCCCGATGGAGGGCGACCGCAACGTGAAGACATACGAACTTGCCATGACGCTTCGCCCTATATGCGACTATTCGGCTGAAACCCTCATGGAGGTTATTCCGCAGTATGACGGATTCCCATACGAGGAGTATGCCAGAACCATCGAGAATGCCGTCAAGGAACCTCGCAAGGGAATGCCTTACCGCTTGCGTCAGGTGCTCATGGCACTCGACAGGGACAGGGTGGTGGCTGCAACGGGAGGCACGATGACGACTCCACCGCCCATGCCCCGGAAGTTGCCCAAGCTCATCGAACTGCTCACGAAGAATGTACCTGCCTACTACAAGCCAGCCGTGGCAAGCGCCGTGTTCCCCGCTCTGGGCGTTCATCTGCATGGTGTCAAGTTTCGTTACTGGGACAATGTGGAGCACGAGGCAACGTTCATGAACGTGCTCATAGGCCGTCAGTCGGTGGGCAAGGGATGCATCAAGAAACCTATCGAGTACATCCTTGCCGACATAGTGGCAAGGGACGAACCTAACCGCAAGCGTGAGGCAGAATGGAAGAGGAAGAACCCTACGGGCAAGTCGAAGGCAAAAGACCCACGTCCAGCCGACATCTGCATACAGGTGCTCATTGACAACCTCACCGATGCCGTGTTCAACCAGCGCATAGTGGATGCCAACAACAATGGTGAACGCTACGTCTATACCATCGTGGACGAGATAGAGGCATTGAAGAAGGTGACATCGAAAGGCAACGCCGCCGAGGTGTCGCTCCTCATACGCAAGGCATTCGACAACAGCATGGCAGGTCAGGAGCGCGTGGGTGCCGACAGCGTGAGCGGCATCGCCCCTCTTCGCTGGAACTGGAACGCATCGACCACTCCTCCCAATGCACGCAGGTTCTTCAGCCAAGCGGTGAACGACGGTACGATAAGCCGTCTCGACATATCCACCATCATACTCAGCGATGACATAGCTGACGATAACGATGCCCCCGTGATGGGCATATATGACGAGATGTTTGCCGATAAGCTGCATCCATATCTTCAGAGGCTTGATGCTGCAAGCGGCCTTGTGGAGTGTGAGCAGGCAAGGAAACTGTCGGTGAGCATGAAGAAGGAGAATGACGAGATGTCGCGCCTGTGCGAGTCGGAGGCATACAGGATTCTCTCTTACCGTGCCAACGTCATTGCATGGCTCAAGGGCATGGTGCTCTACATCGCCCAAGGGTATAAGTGGGACAGCACCATAGCCGACTTCGTACAGTGGTCGCAGCGTTACAACCTGTGGTGCAAGATGTTGTACTTCGGTCAGCAACTGGAAGAGGAACTGAAGGAGGAGAGAACCATCATGCAGTCATCTGGACCTAAGAACCTGCTCGACCTCCTTCCCGAGGAGTTCTCCTATCAGCAATATGAGCAGGTACGCATAGTGCAGGGCAAGAGTGGCGATGGCAAAACAACGTTGCGCGTATGGATGTCACGTGGCTACATCGAAAAGGATGACGCATCTGACACCTACCATAAGACGGAGAGTTATCTCAAGCGTGCACTGCACTCGTAAAGTGTTACAGCGTTACAGTGTTACAGTTAGTTTTTACTTATAACGACTTTTATGCTTATGATAGATAACACAATTGACTCGTATGTACAGCTCTGGCTACGGCTGGAGCGCACAAGGCGGCTCTTGGGGGCGCAGTACAAGCGTTTCTGCATCCGCAGGGTGGTGCAGTCATGGCTACCCATGAGGGGTAATGACGACTTTATATGGAAGGTGTGCCTCATGTGTGAAACCGAGGGCTACACCGAGCTTCCTCCTCCATCCCTCCGTCCGCGTCCGCTCCGTGAGTTCCTCCGTGCCTTCGTGGCTACGTACCTCAACATCCCCAAACGGCGCATAGACGTCAAGGCTCTCGACAAGGCGTATTCCGTAGCCTTCCCCAAGTGCACACCGCTGAATGTGAGGAAGAAAAAACCTATGGTTAAGAACCTACGGTTAATTGATAATTGACAACTTAGCGAAGCGTTCTCACTGACCGCAGGGAAGTAATTGATAATTAGCCATTCGACTGAATGCTCAATGAAAACAAAGCCGTTCGGACAAAGCGCGTCCGAACGGCATGTTAATTATTAATTACTTCCC
>JAFZVY010000068.1 GCA_017617575.1 Bacteroidaceae bacterium
CACGACAGCACTCCATCCACATCAAAGAAGAGTGCCCGTATCTTTGTCAAATCGTAGTTTATCATTATTAAGTTTTTGAGTTTGTAGGTTTGTGAGTTTTTTAGTTCTCGCGGAGGATGGTAAACGAAAATTTAGAAAATTAAAGAAAATTTTAATCCCAAATTTATCGTTTATGCCTCCGGTTTATATCGGTGCCGCCAAGCGGCCAATTGGAACTTAGCGAAGCGGTCTCACTGACCAACGGGAAGTAAAAACCAAAGAAAACATTTTTACTTTCCAATGGAAAGTTGAACAAAAGAAAACCTTCACACAAAAAATGAAAATGTTTTTTATCTGTTTTTATTTGTTTTTATCTGTTTTTTCTTCGTCCGCTCCTTTGGAGCGATTCTCACCTCCAAAAACTTAAAGACTTACATATACGGATTGTTGTCTTGTTCGTATCCTATCTCCGTCCATCCACCGTGTCCGGGATAGACCCTTGTCTCACGTGGTAGGGTACTCAGTCGCCTGAGACTTGCGTTCATCTCGTGACCGTTGCCTCCGGGGAGGTCTGTGCGTCCCATCGAGCATTGGAAGAGCGTGTCGCCAGAGAAGAGGATATTCTCCTCCTTGCAATAGTAGCATACGCCACCAGGGGTGTGACCGGGTGTCTGAAGCACCGTGAACGTATGTTCGCCAAACGTCACCTCCGTGCCTTCGCTCATGTTCTTACCCATAGGAGGAAGGTTGTCGCATCCCATGTCTATGCCCAGGAAGGACTGAATCTGTGAGTTGAGTGACTTGTACAGGTACTCGTCTGCATAGTTGCCATCAAAAGGAATCTTGAGGTCAGGGTAGGCGAAGATGATGCCCATCATGTGGTCGAAGTGGAAGTGCGTATTGAGCATACGTACAACCTTCAGACCGTTATCGTCAAGATACCTTCTTATGTTTTTCCATTCACTCTCGGCGAAACAGCCACAGTCGATGATGACCGCCTCATTTGTGCTGTCGCTTATCACGTAGCAGTTCTCGCCGATAGGACCAACCTGAAATGTCTTTATTGTGAGCATTGGCTATAATTATATATAAGGTGGAGGTGCACTCTTAGTTTATCTTCGGTCCGCAGAGGACTACCTTCTTTGTCTCGAAATACTCTTCGTCGAAGAACTCGGAAAGCTCCCATGTGGTGCAGATATTCTTCATCGTTGCAATCTCGCTGTTCAACTCGCCACCTTTGAGGGCGATGATACCATTAGGGAGACCATTCTTCATCTCCTTTGCAAGATTCTTGCGTGACACCTTCACGAGGTCAATCATTGGCATCACGGCACGAGTGACCACGAAGTCATACTTGTCCTTTATGTCCTCCACGCGTGAGTGGCTGAAACGCACATTCTTGAGACCTATGGCGTTTGCCACCTCATTTGCCACGCGCACCTTCTTGCCGATGCTATCGACGAGGTGAAACTCCGTGTCAGGGAACATTATGGCAAGAGGTATGCCTGGGAAGCCGCCGCCAGTACCGAGGTCAAGCACCTTAGTACCCGGCTTGAAGTTAATAATCTTGGCAATGCCAAGGCTATGAAGCACGTGATGTTCGTACAGGTTCTGTATGTCCTTACGTGAAATCACGTTTATCTTTGAGTTCCAATCATTATAAAGAGGCTCAAGCTGGGCATATTGCTCAGCTTGAGTATCTGTAATGTTCGGAAAATATTTCTTTATTATTTCCATTGATTTTGCGGTTGTTTACGCGGTTATACGGTTTTTAGAACGAAAATTTAGGAACAATTTTATTTTGAAACACAGAGTGCACGGAGTCCACAGAGTTTTTTTGATAAAATTTTGAAACTCTATTTTTTTTCTCTGAGTTCTCTGTGCCCTCTGTGTTGAAAAAAACTAAATTTTTGTTTCCAAAATACTTAGCAAACCTGCTTTCTAAATTATGAATTTTGAATTGTGAATTATGAATTCTTAATTCTTAACCACCTTCACCTTTGCTGCTGCTGCCTTGCACTTATCGCGAAGGGCATTGAGGTCAGCACCTATCTTGTCGTAGCATACGACAACACCCATGCGGCGACCTACGTGTGCAACTGGCTTGCCGAAGATGCGGAGGTAAGTGTTAGTGTTCTCTGTCACAGCCTCGATGCCAGTGTAGTCAGGCTTGTCAGTCTCAATCTCGGAGAGGATGACGGCACTTGCACCAATCTTCTCCTGAGTAATCTCTGGGATAGGGAGACCAAGCACGGCACGACAGTGAAGCTCAAACTCACTGAGGTTCTGAGTGCCTGCAAGAGTTACCATACCTGTGTCGTGTGGACGAGGTGAAAGCTCAGAGAAGTAAACGCCATCAGTGTTGCTGATGAAGAACTCGACACCCCAGATTCCAGCACCTGTAAGAGCCTTTGTCACTTCCTTTGCCATGCGCTGTGCCTCGGCAAGATGCTCTGGGTTCATTGGCATTGGCTGGAAGCTCTCGCGGTAGTCGCCGCCTTTCTGTACGTGACCGATAGGGCCGCAGAAGAGAGTCTCGCCATTCTTCTGAGTGACGGTGAGGAGCGTAATCTCATAGTCGAACTTGATGAACTGCTCCACGATTACTTCCTTGATGTCTCCACGTGCGCCTTCAGCTGCACACTTCCATGCAGCCTCAAGTTCTGCAGGAGAATCAACCTTGCTCTGACCGTGACCAGATGAAGACATGAGTGGCTTGACAATAAATGGATAACCGATTTCCTCGGCTGCAGCCTTGAACTCCTCGATGGTCTTGGCATATTTGTAGTTGGCAGTCTTGAGTCCAAGCTCTGTGTGTGCAAGCTCACGTATTGCCTTGCGGTTCATCGTGAAGTTGACGGCACGTGCGCTTGGCACCACCTGAATGCCTTGCTTCTCGAAGTCGTAGAGTTTCTCTGTACGGATTGCCTCAATCTCTGGCACGATGATGTCAGGATTGTGCTTTGCGACAGCTGCGGCGAGTGCATCGCCGTCGAGCATTGAGAATACCTCGCGCTCATCAGCCACCTGCATTGCAGGCGCGTTGTTGTACGAATCGCAGGCAATCACATATTGACCTTTTCTCTTACATGCAATGACGAACTCCTTGCCAAGTTCGCCGCTGCCGAGTAGCATTATCTTTTTCATTTTATCGTCTTCTTTTAGAATTACAATTTGTCTTTTTTAAGGAACGAAAAATCAATTTCTCTGTGTTTGAAAAAATGATTTGACCTCTCTGCATTCACCTCCCACCTTACGCGACTGAGTAACTTCTCCCTCCCCTTGAAAGGGGGAGGGCAGGGGAGAGGGTCCAGTAGTCTTTTTACTGGTGCTGTTCTCTCAAGAGGTCGTTGACAGTCTTGACAGGGTTGAATGTGCCAAGGCTAACCTCAACGAAGATTGTGTTCCAGTCGCTCATTGCACCGTTCCAGAGACCTGGAAGCTCAAGAGCCTTGAGTTCCTTACCGTTCTTGCTCTTTGAAGAGATGAATCCTGTCTGTGGGTCAACGTACTTAGTGAGGTCGAACTTATTGCCCTTGTAGTCCTTTACGGCACATACGAGGTCAACTGGGTTGAAGTGTGTGCCGCCGTTGAACATGGCGAGGTACTCAGCATTGTTCTTGTCAATCTGTGATGACTCAAGAATCTGGAGAGATATTGTGCCGTCAGGATTGTATGCGAGGAATGGACCGCCACCAGGCTCACCCACGTTCTTCACCATACCGCACACACGCATTGGGCGGTTGAGCTTAGAGCGGAGGTAGATGGCAAGCTCGCTGTCCTCAAGAACCTTCAACTCTGGGTTGCGGCATGAAAGCTCGTCGCGGAGGAAACGGATGATTTCCTCAAGCTGCTCATGAGTGTATTTGCCTGAGTCGAGGAGCTTGATGTACTCGAATGCCTTCTTCTGCTTGCTCACGAGCACACCGGCAATGAGCTTCTTGTATGTTACTGTCTCGTCCTTGAGACGGTCAGGAACGACGTTGTCAATGTTCTTGATGAAGATGATGTCAGCATCGAGGTCGTTGAGGTTCTCGATGAGCGCACCATGACCACCTGGGCGGAAGAGAATCTTGCCGTCCTCTGTGCGGAATGGCTCGTTGTCAGGAGTAGCGGCAACGGTGTCTGTGCTTGACTTCTGCTCAGAGAAGCTTACGCTGTAAGTGACACCGAACTTCTTTGAGTAGCTGACAGCCTTCTCTGCTACGAGTGACTCGAAGAGTGGACGGTGCTCAGGTGACACTGTGAAGTGTACGTTTACCTTGCCGTCGTTGCCACCTGCGTAGAGCGCACCCTCCACGAGGTGCTCCTCAAGTGGAGTGCGGTTGCCTTCCTTGTATGAGTGGAACTTGAGAAGTCCCTTTGGCAGTTTGCCGTAGTTGAGACCCTTCTCGTTGAGGAGATTGTCGATGACTGCCTTGTAGTTGCCGTTCTCAACAAGTTCCTTGATTGACTTGCCTTCGTTTTCCTTGCATACTTCGTCGAGCTCTGCGTAGAATGCGAATTTCTCGATGTTGTCGAAGAACTTCTTCATGAAGTCGTCGGCTGGAGCGTCGCTGTTGCCGTCAAGGAACTCAAAGAGGTTCTTGAACATACGGCTTGCAGCACCAGATGCTGGGACGAACTTGAGAACCTTGCCAGTACCGTTCAGATACTCGTTCCAAGCTGCGAGGTAGTCATTCTGCTCACTTGCTGTAGGAACAGTTATGCCCTTGCCCGGAGAAGCTGCGCCTGCAAGTTTGAGAAATGGGAAACCAGTCTTGAATGAGTTCAACTGAGCGTTGAGCTTTTCCTCAGAAATACCTTTCTTTGCGAGAAAATCTTTGTCTTGTTGAGTAAGCATATTTTAGTGAATTTTATTTATTTCTTATTTTGTTTCAAAGTTACGGATAATCTTTGAAACACACAAATTTTTGTATGTTAATTTGCAGGAGAATCCCGTTTTTCCTGACTTGAGGTTTTGTCTTGATTTTTTTCTTCATGTCAAACTGACAATAAAACGGCAAGTTTACTATAAACTTAGCTTGTGGCTTGACTCTTAATGGTTTATCTATGATGTTCATTGTTTGTCAGGTTAGGAGGGTGATTTTTGGGGTGTATAAAAGGTGACTTTTTGAATCGAGTGTATATGGCTGATATTTAGTTTGTAACCACCGATTTTTGCATGAGGGTGATTTTTTTACTTTAAAACTTTTTTTTTTATGTTTTTTTCTTTTTTTTTCTATATAAAAAGATTTTAAAGAAAAACTCACCTTTGCATTTTCTACACTATTAACTATATGATAAACATATTGATATTGGGTGGAAAAAACATGATGTTTTTCCACCCTTAAAAATCACCCTTATGGATTTTTTCCACCCTGCGGCATTCCCAGTCTCTCAAAGATTTTGTTTGTATTATTCTTGTGTTTTTATATTCTAGATTGCTTTTCCTCCACCATATAGTCGTCAGTTCGGGATAAAAAATAGTAGGTTATTTTTATTGCAGCGGATTGCAGCCAATTGCAGTTGTTATCACCCGAAAACTTGGTAAAGACCACAAACTGAAGTATCTTTGCTGTATCAAAAAACAGTAGCCTTGCTACAGAGTTGCTACAGCCTTGCTACAGATTGCCGAAAACAGCATGATTCAGCAAGGAAGAGAATATCCATCTGTAGGGAAATTAGTTAACATGCAAGCACCGTCATTACAAAAACAAGCATGCCGCTCGGATGCTTGTTCCGAACGGCATGTTAATTCTCATATTCTCCGGATGGCGTTCTTCCCCCTTTGGGGAAGGTTTGGAGGGGGCCCTTAGTCTTTGTAGAAGTCAATGTTCTCCTTCATGAGAAGCTCGATAGCCATGTAGTGGTCACGCTTCTGCTTCATGTGGAGCACGCATGAGTTGAACATGGTGCGGAAGCAGTTGAGACCTTGGTCATGTGGGTGCTGTGCAATGAGGAAGTCGGTTGAACCGTTCTTGATGCACTCCACGTTGGCTGCCACGGCATCGTAGCCGAGGAGAGTGACGTGCTTGTGCTCAGGCATCTCAAGGCGGAGGAAGTCCGCGATGATATGGATGGATGAGTTGAAGGAGAGACCGAAGCGTATGTCTGGGTTCTCTGTGAAGAACTTACGCATGATGTCCTTCATTCCCTGCTTGTCGTATGCAAAGAGTGGTACTTCCTTGATTTCGCACTCAGGACAATGCTCCTTCATGTACTCGCGGAATCCTACCTCTCGGTTCATCTGCTGGCGTGATGCCACACGACCCTCACCAAGCACCTTGAAGAGGGCTATCTGCTTTGGTGCACCGCCTGCCGCCATGAGCATGGTACGACCTGCGAACTTACCACTGCAGAGTGAGTCCTGACCATAGAAGGTGCGGGCATTGAACTCAGGCCAGTTGGAGTCGAGTAGGGCGAATGGTATCTCCTTCTCGTCGAGGCGCTGGGTGAATGCTGCCATTATGTTGTGGTTGAAGATTGGGCCGATGATGACTGCGTCAGGCTCGGCTGCGAAGATGTTCTCGCACTCAACCTTGAATGATTCATCGTTGAATGGGTCGTAGTGGAATATCTTGAACGATATCTTGAAGTCGTTGAAGCGGTTAACACCCTCCACGAGACCGTTCTCCACACGTGCCCAGTAGCTATCCTCCTCGTGAAGTGGAAGGATGGCAACGAACTTGTGAGTCTTGTTGCTTGCCAGTGCGCTGGCGTAGTGGTTTGGTACGTAGTTGATTTCGTCAAGCACTTTCTGCACTTTCTCAAGTGCGAGCTTTGACACGTTGTTACGCCCGTGGATTACTCTGTCCACAGTTCCTACAGACACGCCAGCCCTTTCTGCGATGTCTTTGATTCTGATTTTGGATTGAATTTCCATTAATGTGATATTCGTTATGTTCAAGGTGTTATGGGTGCGTCCTTTAACTACATTGTACTCCACAACTCAAGAACTCCAGAAACAACCTTAATTATTATTGCTTTTTTGCGTTAGTTAACCTAAATTCTGTGCAAAGATACCTAAATTTATCATATTGTGTATATTTAATTGATAAAAAATATGAGATTGAAGATTTTTTTCCAAAAAAATATTTAAATCCCAACAAACTACGAAAGAAAAAAACTATCTTTGCACAGAATTTCGATGATTTCGGGATTGTTTTGGATGGAAACGAAAATTTTCGATTTTCGTTTTGTTAATTGCGTCAAAAAGGAATTAAATACATAAAAATAAATGGCTAAAATCGTTACAATGGGCGAAATAATGCTTCGCCTTTCTCCAGAAGGAAACGATCGTTTCATTCAGTCTGAGTCTTTCCGCATCATCCCTGGTGGTGGTGAGGCTAACGTTGCAATCAGCTGTGCCAACTATGGACACGACTGCTATTTCGTATCCAAGCTCCCTAAGCACGAGATTGGACAGATTGCAGTAAACGCTTTGCGTCGCTATGGCGTGAACACTGAGTTCATCGCTCGTGGTGGTGACCGTATCGGTCTCTACTATGCTGAGACAGGTGCTTCTATGCGCCCTTCAAAGGTAATCTACGACCGTGCTCACTCTGCCATCGCTGAGGCTCAGCCATCTGACTGGGACTTTGACAAGATATTCGAGGGTGCTGACTGGTTCCACTGGTCAGGTATCACTCCTGCCATCTCTGACGAGTCAGCTGAGTGTCTCCGTCAGGCATGTATCTGTGCAAAGAAGCACGGAGTGAAGATTTCCGTTGACCTCAACTTCCGCAAGAAGCTCTGGACAAGTGAGAAGGCAATATCTATCATGCGCCCACTCATGCAGTACGTTGACGTATGTATCGGTAATGAGGAGGATGCAGAGCTTTGCCTCGGTTTCAAGCCTGATGCTGACGTAGAGGGTGGTGAGACTAACGCTGCTGGCTACGAGGGCATCTTCAAGCAGATGAAGGAGCAGTTCGGATTTGAGTACGTGGTATCTACTCTCCGCGAGTCATTCTCTGCTACTCACAACGGATGGAAGGCTCTCATCTACGATGGTAAGGAGTTCTACCAGTCAAAGCGTTATGACGTGAACCCAATCATTGACCGTATCGGTGGTGGTGACTCATTCTCTGGTGGTCTTATCCACGGTCTCCTCACAAAGGCAACACAGGGTGAGGCTCTTGAGTTCGCCGTTGCAGCATCTGCCCTCAAGCACACTATCAATGGTGACTTCAACCTCGTATCAGTAGATGAGGTAGAGGCACTCGCTGGCGGTGCAGCTAATGGACGAGTACAGCGTTAAGTAGCCCCCTAACCCCCGAAGGGGGCAGCCGTTCGGATTGAGACTGAATGCTATTTCGGGGAATGAAATAAATGCTATCCACCCCCATTTCTGGATAGCCGCCCCCTTTGGGGGATGGGGGGGCTGATTTTTATGGCAAAATTCGATAAGTTTCAGGTGATGGCAAAGATTGCTGCCGCACCTATGGTTCCAGTATTCTATAACAAGGATGTGGAGATATGCAAGAACGTGATTAAGGCTTGCTATGAAGGTGGTGTACGTGCTTTTGAGTTCACTAACCGTGGTGACTTTGCTCACGAGGTATTCGGTGAACTCTCAAAGTGGGTTGCAAAGGAATGTCCAGAACTCGCTCTCGGTATCGGTTCTGTTGTTGACGCTCCTACAGCTGCACTCTATCTTCAGTTGGGCGCAAACTTCGTTGTAGGTCCACTCTTCAACCCAGACGTAGCAGTAGTGTGCAACCGTCGTTGCGTTACTTACTGCCCAGGATGTCTCACACCATCTGAGATTGGTAAGGCACAGGAGGTAGGATGTGACTTCACTAAGGTGTTCCCTGGTGACGTTGTAGGTCCAAACCTCGTCAAGGGACTCATGGCACCAATGCCATGGTCAAAGATTATGGTCACTGGTGGTGTTGCACCAGAGGAGGCAAACCTCACATCATGGTTCAAGGCAGGTGTCTTCTGTGTAGGTATGGGTTCAAAGCTCTTCCCATCAGACGTGGTAAAGGCACAGGATTGGGCTTACGTCACAAACAAGTGCAAGGAGTGCTTCGACGTGATTAACAAGGTTCGCTCATAAGTAAAGCCCCATGGCTCCCAAGTGGGGCAGCCGTTCGGATAGATTCGAAGGCTATATGGGTGCTGTCAAATGATATATAAACAATAACATATAAGGCCATCTATTTTACCTCCCACTAACCGGATGGCCGCCCCCTTGAGGGGGTAGGGAGGCTTTAACCAATGGCAATTTCAAATCTTCAGGTAGCTCGTGCTGCATACCAGCCAAAGCTCCCAAAGGCACTTCAGGGTCCAGTAAAGGCTGTTGAGGGTGCTGCAACTCAGTCAGTAGGTAACCAGGAAGAAATCAAGGCTCTCTTCCCTAACACTTACGGTATGCCAGTTATCACTTTCGAGGCTGGTGAGAAGGTAGAACTTCCTGCTTTCAACGTAGGTATCATCCTCTCTGGTGGTCAGGCTCCAGGTGGACACAACGTTATCTCAGGTCTCTTCGACGGTGTTAAGTCACTCAACCCAGCAAACAAGCTTTACGGATTCATCCTCGGTCCTGGTGGTCTCGTAGATCACAAGTACATGGAGATTACTCCAGAGCTCATGGATCAGTACCGCAACACAGGTGGTTTCGATATCATCGGTTCTGGTCGTACTAAGCTTGAGAAGGAAGAGCAGTTTGAGAAGGGTATTGAGATTCTCCGTGAGCTCGGTATCAAGGCTCTCGTAATCATCGGTGGTGACGACTCTAATACTAACGCTTGTGTACTCGCTGAGTACTATGCTGCTAAGAAGTATGGCGTTCAGGTTATCGGTTGTCCTAAGACTATCGACGGTGACCTCAAGAATGACGAGATTGAGACATCATTCGGTTTCGATACTGCATGTAAGACATACTCTGAGCTTATCGGTAACATCCAGCGCGACTGTAACTCAGCTCGTAAGTACTGGCACTTCATCAAGCTCATGGGTCGTTCTGCATCACACATCGCTCTTGAGTGCGCACTCCAGTGCCAGCCAAACATCTGTCTCATCTCTGAGGAGGTTGAGGCTAAGTCTATGTCACTCGACGACGTAGTTACTTACATCGCTAAGGCTGTTGCTGACCGTGCTGCTGACGGTAACAACTTCGGTACTGTCCTCATACCAGAGGGTCTTATCGAGTTCATCCCAGCTATCAAGAAGCTCATCGCTGAGCTTAACGAGGTACTCGTTGACCCAGCTACAGGTGAGATGCGTGAGTTCCCATCTAAGGAGGAGCAGGTTAAGTTCGTAAAGAGCCACATCGCTGCTGAGAACCTTGCAGTTCTTGAGTCACTCCCAGCAGACGTAGAGCGTCAGCTCTGCCTCGACCGTGACCCACACGGAAACGTACAGGTATCTCTCATCGAGACTGAGAAGCTTCTCTCTGCTATGGTTGCTAAGAAGCTCGACGCTTGGAAGGCAGAAGGCAAGTACGTAGGTAAGTTCTCTGCACAGCACCACTTCTTCGGATACGAGGGACGTTGCGCTGCTCCATCTAACTACGATGCTGACTACTGCTACTCACTCGGATTCAACGCTTCACGCCTTATCGCTAACGGTAAGACTGGTTACATGTCAATCATCAAGAACACTACAGCTCCAGCAGCTGAGTGGATCGCAGGTGGTGTGCCAATCACTAAGATGATGAACATCGAGCGTCGTAACGGTGCTAACAAGCCTGTTATCCGTAAGGCTCTCGTTGAGCTTGACGGTGCTCCATTCAAGTTCTTCGCTTCTAAGCGTGCAGAGTGGGCTAAGCAGACAGCTTATGTTTACCCAGGTCCTATCCAGTACTGGGGTCCAACAGAGGTTTGCGACCAGCCAACTAAGACTCTCCAGCTTGAGCAGGGTAAGTAATTTTTAATTACAATCATATTAAGTGAAAAACCTTCCCATGTCACTGGCGTAATGCCAGTGACTGTATAGGTTTTTCACTTTTTTACTTAAAAAGATGTTTTTGGAGTAGAGAGACGAAAGAGACCGTACAGGTATTCGTCCATTGACTCCCTACTAAGAAATGGTAACAAAGAAGACTGTTAATACAACCAGAAAGACGACAAAGGCTGCTTCCTCTTCGCCACGCCGTAGGCGCAAGAAGGGCTCAAGCAATCCGTTCCGTCGTATGCCTGCATATCTGTTGTGGGGACTTCTCATAGCTGTCGTAGTTGTTTACATCATCTTCTTCTATCGCACATTCGTAAATCCATACAGCTTCCGCTGGAAGGCTCTGTATGGCACGGTCAAGTATCCTGACGGAAAAGTGAGGGGCATAGACATCTCGCACTATCAGGATGAGATAAACTGGGACAAGCTCCGCAATGCACAGTTGCAGGGAACGCCAGTACACTTTATTTTCGTGAAGGCAACGGAAGGAACAAATGTCCTTGACGAGAACTTCAACCAGAATTTCCACCATGCACGTCGCAACGACATCATACGTGGAGCATATCATTTTTTCAGCACCAAGAGTCCTGCAAACAAACAGGCGAAGTACTTCTGTAAGATGGTACAGCTGGAGGACGAAGACCTCCCACCTGTGCTCGACGTGGAGACCATTGGTGACTACTCAAAGGAGAAACTTCAGTCGGAGGTAAAGACATGGATGCAGATTGTAGAGAAGCACTATGGCGTCACTCCGATACTATATACATCATACAAGTTCAAGACCTCGTATCTCACAAGTCCTGAGCTTGACCGCTATCCATGCTGGATTGCCCATTACTACATCGATTCCCTCGCATATAAGGGTGAATGGAAGTTCTGGCAGCACACTGACGCTGGCAAGGTGGATGGCATCAAGGGCTATGTGGATGTCAACCTCTTCAATGGAACATACGAGGACCTCGTGAACCTAACCATCGGTGCACAGAGAGGGGAAGATGAAATGAATTAAGAATTCATAATTATGAATTGTGAATTATGAATTATGAATTTCTCAGAGCCGTCCTTGGCTCTACCATATACACAGATTATTCAGGATAAAATATAGTTGAACAAGAAAAAAGATTTGAAGGATGAAGTATTTATTCGCAGAGATTACGATTAAGCCATTTACGGAGGATACGGCAGATATCCTTTGTGCCATGCTCGGCGAGGCAGACTATGACACATTTGAAACGACAGAGACTGGTGTGCGTGCCTATATCCCAGAGGACAAGTATGATGAGGAAGCCCTGAAGGGAGTGCTCGACACATTCTTCGTACCAGACACAGAATTTACATACACGATTCACGAACTTGAGAATAAGGACTGGAATGAAGAGTGGGAGAAGAGTTCCTTCACACCCGTGCTTGAAGAGACGTTCGGCATAAAGCTTAATCCACGTATGGCATTCGGCTCTGGTCAGCACGAGACAACGTTTATGCTCACGGAGTACCTCATGTCACGCAAGCTTGACGGTATGCGTGTCCTCGATATGGGATGTGGCACAGGCGTTCTTGGCATAGCCATGGCAAAGAGTGGTGCCAAGGAAGTGGTAGCCATAGATATTGATGACATGAGTGTGGCAAATGCCAAGGAGAACTTTGAACTGAACGGCATCACCAATGTCAGCGTTCTTCATGGTGACGCTTCTGCCATAGAAGGTCACTTCGACATGATAGTAGCGAATATCCACAAGAACATACTCCTCAAGGATATGCCTACTTACGTTAAGCACCTTACCACAGGAGGCTACCTCCTCATGAGTGGCTTCTTCTCTGACGATGTAAGCGCAATATCCGATGCCGCCAAGTCAGACGGCATGAGTGTATGTGACGTCCTCACCAAGAACACTTGGTCTGCCGTCGTCGTAAGGAAATACTAATAGATATAAATAAATCAATCGGGGCAATTCCACTAAGGATTTGCCCCGATTGTTGTATTTTTGTATTATATTATGAATTATGAA
>JAFZVY010000069.1 GCA_017617575.1 Bacteroidaceae bacterium
GGACATAATCCTTTTCCTTCAGACACTCTTTGTTTATTTGCTAAAAAAACTTTATTTACACATTTTCCACAAAAATCATTATGAAAACACTCCTTACATTCGTTTCTGTTGCCATTGTCCGCACTAAGATTTATATTTGAAAATGCATAATAAAGAGGATTACTAAAGGAAAGGAAATCAAGTTTTGGATCTACTTTATAGTTGCCCAAGTTCCACTCTGGTTCCATCATGTTACAAGGTTGTACATTTCCATTTGCCTGAAATGACAACATGGTCCATCCAGCTCCACACGAAGGAATTGCATTGGCAATATTTAATCCACTTTCTCCTAAACGATCTGCAATTGTATGAATACGTTTACCAAATTTCTCTCCTATTTGGATGATCTTTTCTTCCAACACTATTCTTGATTGACTTCTTCTATCACTCATAAGACAACCATCAGACAATTTGTATGTCCTTCCCTTGTCTATGTTTTCTGGAACACTAACCATCAGATCAAGAATATTATGTGATATCATGTATTCAAAGAAATCATCGACTTCATCAGCATTTTCATTTGTAAGCATATACACTATTCGCAAAAACTTTGGATTTAAGACCTCTTTAATTCGGATAATATTATCCAATGTCTTCTTAAATGTATTACAAACGCCTCTCTGATAACTATTTGTCTTCTCAGAAAAACCATCTATGCTAATACTGAAACCGATTTTGTCTTTGTACTTTTTATATATTTCCAAGGTCGAAGAACGTAACAAAACGGCATTTGTCATTATCGTAACCATACCAAATCTTTCACACGCATCACTAAGAATGTAGTCAAAGTCTGGATTAACCGATGGTTCACCACCTGTCAATTCTATTGTTTTAACATTACGTCCAACCAATTCCGCAAATAATCTCGCAGCTTCTTCTCTACTAAGATAATTGCTTTTGGTTGGTGCAAATGCTCCATAACAATATCTACATTTAAGATTACATTTTTCAGTAATCTCTATACTTGCAACACGAATAGGCTGTTTATTTGCCCTAACAAGTTTTTGTGGACTTGATGACAATACCAAGAATCCCAAACTGGACATATTAGTAATGAAATTCTCAACACAATTACGAGTTGTTTTATAAGAATTCATTATAATATCAATAATTGAATCCATATCAGTTTTGCCATCAATCAGTTCCAAAATTGGATATGCACCAGATGGCAATGATATGTGTTTACCTGTTGTAATATCAATTGCAATTTCTGATTGTTTTGATATGATTACATTTGGATTAATTTGTGGATATTTCATTTTTTTTGAATTATTTTCAATGGGTATGTATTACATACCCATTGAAATGAATAGATTCTTTTTTTAGAATGATGCAAAAGCAGAAACTCCAGCCCAAGCAGCTACAGTTGCACCGCAAGCTGCACAAAGACCACATGCTGCACACCAGGCGCTCTGTTCTGCTACCTGCTGCATTTCTACTGCACGAAATGTTGTTGTTCCCATTGAACCTAAATCTAATTGCTGTTCCATTTTTAATTGTTTTTAAATTGTTAAATTCATTTTCTTTTCTCTTTATCCGATAAGAGTAAAAACGCCTTTGGGCAGTATGGTCTGCACATATATAAATAACCGGTTAAATTTATGTCTTACTTAAAGCAATCCTAACACATTTTACATATCAAAATATGCATAGTATTCCACACCATTGATTGTGACATTCAATGTATAATACCCAGATGAAAGAAAACTAATATCTATCATATTGGGACTGTCTGCAAAAACATCAATAATTGATGAGCTAATGTTTTCACCATCTTCATTAAAGATAGAGACCTCAACATCATAAATTTCTTCATCATTATTAAAATACAAATAACCATCTGCCAACCATGCATCGACTGGTGACGGTACAAAACGCGGTATAAGACTCTTAGGATTAATAGGACTACTTGGAATACCTTTTTTTACAAGGATAATGGGATTACCCTCCAATTCGGTAGTATTGTCCAATATTTTCGCACTTACTGTTGTGACAGAAGCAAAACCTACAAATAGTACAACTGATAAAAAGAATTTGTTCATTTGATTATTCAATTAATTTTAACTTTTTCTTGCTTAATGCGGTGCAAAGGTATCATGTCTGTTTTAATTGGCCATGAAAAAAATGTACCAATACGTAACCATCTTGTACCTATATGTCCCCCCACTTGTAACCACTTTGTAACCTCTATGTAACCAAACAGACACCGCCCTATACATCGCTAAATATGAATATGTTAACAAAAGCAATCTAATTACAAGCAAAAAATTAAATTACTATACATTTTTTTACAATTATATTTCTCTAAAATTCTTGTCAATTAATTATGCAACATGTTATCAAAATAACTAACTTTGCAGCCAAATTATAACAATTAACACGACTATGCGCTCAAAAATTACTCTTTTTTTATTAACCATTATCATTACTCTTTGTTCTTGTACTGAACATCATGAAGAAAAGTATAACAAAATTAACGCATTAATGGAAACTAATCCTCGAAAAGGATTGGATGAAGTTCTGTTAATGATAAAACAGAACAAAAAAAATAGTCAATATACAAAGATGAAACTTGCCTTGTTGAAGTATAAGGGCGAGGATAAATGCGACACTATACATACTACCGATTCTATAATCAAACCTATTTATGAATACTTCATAGATAAAGGTAGTAACGGAGAAAAACTTGAGGTCAACTATTATATGGGCAGAACATATACTGATATGCATAAATATCCGTTAGCAATTACATACTATAATAAAGCCATAGAAATTGGTAATACTACTCAAATATCAAGAACAGATTCCATGGTTCTTGCTAATGTATATTCTCAGTTATCTGGACTTTCTGCCATTATTTCTGACAATAAAAATCGTGTCAAACAATCATATAAGGCTTTAGAAATTCGTCAAAAATTAGGCATAGATGATGTTTCTTCGTATGCACCATTGGCAACAGCATATAATTTTGCAGGGAAAACAGATAGTGCAACATTGTTACACAAACAATGTGTACTTAAAATATCATATAAAAGTAATATTAATGACTACATGCTATATCTTGCAGAAGAACTGGATTTCTTCTGTGTTCATGACGAAATGCAGATGGCAGAATGGACTCTTAATCTTGCCAAGTCAATAAACAAAGATTCCATTCCACCTCTTTTGAATTATTCGATTTCTTCATATTACGCTTTTGTGCATTACAATAAAGACTCTTGCTTGTATTACGCCCAAAAGGCTTATGACAAAGAGAATGATCTGAAAAATAAAGCAAACTATGCTCAACGTATTGCAACAATATATGCAATGGACAAAGATTACAAAACTGCATTTAATTATGCCTATAGCTATTTTCTTTTAGAAGATTCTATAAGAAATCTTGAAAGTATAGATGCAACTATCTCTGCTCAGAATTCATACCATACTCAGCTTATAGAAAAGACAAAAATTGAATTAGAAAATGAACAATCAAAAATAAGAGAATATATTGCATACGGAATAACGGCACTTATGACATTACTATCATTTTTTTCAGTAAGCTTGTACTTGCACGGAAAGAAAGAAAAGAAATATCTTGCCGACATAGAGGAACTGGAGGCTGCAAAGTCGGAGATAGAAGAAAAGCATCATAATCTCGCAGAGATAGTGGAGGCGGACAACCGACTCAGAGCTGAAAGCGCAAAGGATTTGGCATCAATAGTGACACGACTGAAGGCAATAAGCTATGACCCAAAAGAATGTTTAACAGAAGACATGTGGGAAGACGTGTTTCTTGCCGTGGATAAATTACATCCAAATCTTAGAAGCCATATTCTATCATACTACAAAGGTATAGACAACAAAGATTTAATCCTAATATATCTTACGGTACTCGGCATGAATCAGTCAGATGCTGCAAGACTATTCAAGAATGCACGATCTGTAACAAATAGAAAATTCTTACGTCTTAACACTCGATTAGGACTTCCTCTTAATGATGTCTTAAAAGAATATGAAGACAAATACGAAGAATCAATTATACATAAATCATAAAGAATATAAGATAACATTATTTCCATTCCAGAATACTCAAGCACAGTCCTTCACCCACACCCATTATTCATGGACTTCGTGAAGACTATTGCGGAGTAGTCGAACTTTTTCCGTCACGTACAAATTATTTGTCTGTCGGAACGAACTTTTTGCTCAAAAAATACATCGGGCGGGGACAATGTTTCCCGTCCGTTTTTTGCTATTCACCTTGATATTTATCTAAGTTGTTGAATTAATGTCCATTCCGTCATTGTACTACATTTTTTTGCACATATTTCACTCTGTTCACCACATTTTTTGCACATATTTATGGCTATTCGCTACATTTTTTTGCAGATAAAGGAAGAAATGACACTTTTAGCAAGGATACCATAATTACGTAAAAAATACGCTATACATCCGTTTTGATTCCGTTGTGCCTCCGCTATTTCTCTACTATTTCTCCGCTATTCTCCGCTAAATAGCGGAGGCATAGCGAAGTCACTACGGACTCATAGCGGAGTCATGACGTATTCATAACGTTTGTAAATGGGATTTCCCTTACCTTCCCCTTAGGTGTGCCTTAGGTTTCCCTTAGTTTTGTAAGGGAAACAAAGGAGAACCTAAGGGAAACCTAAGGTACACCTAACACGAAAGCTATTCATGTTTCATGTCTCTCAGACTATTGATAGTTTGCGAACTGACTATCAATAGTCTGCTATACGAACTATCAATAGCTTGCGGTACAGACTATCGATAGTCTGAGAAGCGGCATCTGATAGTCGCTCCGACAATGCCTTTTCCTTGTATTTATTTTGTTCTTATTCACTTATATCGTATCTTTGCAAAAACAAAATTCCATATCATTTTACCATGGGTTTATTATTTGTATTAATATTTTGGCTTATTATTATGCTGTTCCTTTCTGCTGTTACAGGTGTGGGAGGAATAATCCTTGCTGTTATTTTCAAGGCTATCACTAAGAAAAGGGTTAGATATTGGGCATGGGCAATAGCGCCAGGCTTCTGCATTATGTTTTTCTGCGGCTTAATATTTTTTGAGTCTTTGGCATACGGCATAGTATCTGATTCGGATATTGGAATTGGAGATTATGGAAAAGTAAATATCAATGATGAATATTACTTAGACTGGGTTGATGTGCCAGATTGGAATTTGGTAGGAGAAGGCATAACAAATGGTGAGCATATAAAAGACATCCTTGAGCTTGATGACAAAATAGTTGTCTCAGCAGGAGATGAATATGAAGATGCCACAATTTATAGATTATATGAAATAGACACGAATAAAAAGGAATCCAAATATCTGTATTCCGCACGACACACAAATACTTTATGGAACAAATATACCAAAGAACATAATATTGACAGAAGTAAGGTTTATACTTGCGATGAATATTATGCAAAGTACAGGAAGTATTATTTAGTTGCCGCTGTATTATTTAATTTCATTTTACTGTGTCTAATCTTCATGTTTATAGGAAAGCGTTTGTTCATAAAACAATAAAATCTTTACAATTGAAAATTGACCACTAAGCGAAACGATCTCGCTGACCGCAAAAAAGTAATTAGCCGTTCGGAGCAAGCATCCGAACGGCTAATTTTTGTACGCTCTGCATAAGTATCGGTACATATAGAAAATATTCTTAACAACAAAGGGTGTGCCAAGTCATTTATGACTATCGGCACACCCTTAATTATGTGTTTACATTTTTTATCTTTTACTTTCCAACAACTACACCTTGACCACCAACGACGTACATACCTTTGGTTGGGCGTTTGATGCGACGGCCGTTGAGGTCATAATATTTACCTTTGCCTTTGCCATTAACTACCTTGCTGATGCCGTTGGAAGCAGGAGAACCTAAGTATTCGAGTGTGAAGTGGTCAAACTTACAGTCGTTACTCTGATAGTTCTTCAGTTCAACGCCAAGGGTGAGCACACCATCAGTAATGTCTGTCATCACACTTACGGCACCATCACCCTGTACGGTTGTCATATCCACCTTGCCGTCATTGGCAAAGAGCCACGCACCAGAGTGAATAACGCTACTGCTTGTGCGTACAGATACCCTATAGCGACCGTCAGGCAGACCTGATATCTGCTGTGACATCTTGCGGTCGGTAAGGTTACCTGAACCTTGCCACTTGTTAAAGTAGCTATTGCCGACCTTGGCAGGAAGGTAGCTGGCATATTCCACCTCAAAGGCATCGTCCTGTGAGAGAGTCCATCCTATTGGTTGCTTTGCGTGGAAATTGTTGTAGCGTGTACCATCTGCATTGTTGATGACGTATGAAATGTCTATCGCATTATCTTCCGAAGCCTTATCCATGTTCTCTACTACTGCGGCATACTGACCGCGAAGGATGGCATAGAAATCAAACTTGCCAATGGCATCGCCCGTGTTGTTTCCTGCAATCTCGTTCGTTGCGCTCCATCGTCCAAGATAGTCACCGCCCTTGTTGTTCTGCAATGTCCAGTAGCCGTCAGGCATATATGCAGGAGTGACGTATGCACGGTCAGTCCAGCCCTCGCCATTGTTGTCCGTGCGATAGTTCATCGTTGTGTTGTCGTATGACTGAAGACATACGTCGCTATTGCCAACACCTGTGATGACGAGCCACTTTGCGGCATCGCCCTTTGCCTCGGAATAATTGTCGGCATTGAATGCATCGAAGAACCAAAGAGCGTTCTTGTTCACCTCTGGATATACTTCAGATTCATACCACATGGTCTGATAGTTCTTATCCTGCTGGTTGCCTGCAGCAAGAACAAGTCCATTGTCCGTGCCATGCTCGTATATTGAAAAGAAATACTGGCTCACATCATTGGGCATAGCCTCTATCTTCTGCCATCCATGTTCTGCAGAGTGCATCTCCTGTGCCTCCTTTGGAGAGTAGAGGACGACCTGTTCTGCACGAAACTCCTGTGTGGAAGAACCATTGAGAAGGTTTGCCTGAAAACCGATGTACACTTCTGTATCTTCTTCAAGCTGGAAGTAGAGTCCCTGAGTCTTCAAGTCACCTGTACAATTGATGATGCCATAGTAGGCAAGGCTCTGTTCTGGTATATCAGCCGTATTGCAAAGGCTCTTGCTGACAAACATATATGCCTCGCTACTAATGTTGTATGTAGTATTGAAGGCTGCACCGAAGTAGTATTTACCTGCTGCAAGCTTAACCTTGCGATAGATACGGGCATTGCTCAGGCTACCTGTGGTATTGCTTCCTGCATCGTTCCACACACCGAGCATGAGAGCCTCCTTGCCAGAGTACTTGTCGAGTCCATGCTTCGTGCCGTCATTGCCATTAGGAATGTCGAAGTTCTCCACCGTCCAGTACTCAGGAGCGCCGAAACGCTTGCTTCCTCCAGCAGAGCGAGTGAAGTCAGAACCTTCAACGAGGTACTGTGACGTAAGGTTGGCTTCTATGATACCGTTGAAAGCACCACCTTTGTTCACACCGTCATTAAGGAAAGAACGGTAGGCCGTCGTGAGTGCCGTGCGAGCATTGTTTGCCTCTTCCTCACTTGATGTCGATGTTATGACCTTAGCCTTTGCGATAGCCTCACGCAATTGGTTTAGCTTGTTCGGATTCAGTTTGCCCGTGTTGTATGCCTGTGCCTTTGCCTCTGCTTCGCTTGCAGTTGCCTCTACGCCATTGATGAATTCCTGAAGAATCTCGTATGCACTACGGTTGTCTTCCTTGAATGTGATGCGGAAGACTGGTGCAATGCTGTTTGGCTTTGTGCTTGGCACATTGATGGTAAGCCCATTGATGTCGTGAGTAAACTTAACGTCACCACCACCAAGGAGAGTCACCTTGTCAACCTCGCCACTATAAGATGACTCAGCAATGGAGAATGCCTTGAAAGTGAATGTCTCCGTTGATGGCCAAGCCATGATTGTGGCATAGACTGCACCTTCCTTTTCGACATAGCGCACATCCTGTGCCGTGTATGACTGTCCCTCGTTGAATCCCTGAGCATTCATAGGATTGGCAGCCTCAGCAAGCGGTCCTTCGCCAAAAGACTTCCACATACGTGTGCCGAAGATTGACTCACCATTGATGTCCATCCACGCCTTGATGTCAGCCAATACCTTGCGCTCCTTGTCATCAATAGTTCCGTTACCCTTAATAGGGATGTTGAGAAGTAGGTTACCATTCTTTGATACGACGTCAATGAGCATACGGATAACCGTAGCACCACTCTTGTAACCACTGTTGTTATATACTCCCTGGCTATAGTGCCAGTCACCGATACAAGTACATGTCTGCCAGTATATGTCCTGTGGACGGTCTGGAATACCGCGCTCCACGTCCCACATCATATATCCCTTTTGCTCTGGTGTGAGCTGCTTGCCCGTAACGACCACATTCTGCTTGCCACCATTCTGTGCAGCACTATGGTTGTAGTAGTGCTGGAGAATGTTCTTGCCTATCTGGTCATCGCAACCATAGAACGGCATGGCAGTATCGTCAAAGTAGAGCATATCAGGAGCATAGTCATTGATAAGCTGAAGCACACGGTTCTGGAACTTCTGCTTGTAGGCAGCCGATGGCTGGCTTGCACCATTCTGCCATTCCCACTGACCGTGTATTGTTCCGCTATTGTCCCAACCTGTTGAGTGCGTATGGTTCTGCGCATAAAGTTCCTGTGGGTCAAGTCCTTCCCACCACTTGCCAACGCCATCAGCCTTGGTAAGGTTGCCGTCAAACTTCTGCGAAGGTTCGAGCCACGTCCATGCATGTGAGGCATGGATACTCACACCCATTGGCAGTCCCTCTGCCTTGCAGGCATCACTCCATCCCTTGACCAAGTCCTTCTTAGGACCTACGTTCACGGAGTTCCACTCTTGATAAGGCGAATCCCAGTTGTCGAAGTTGTCGTGATGATTACCAAGCACCATGAAGTAACGAGCACCCACACTCTTGTAAAGGCTCACCAGTTCCTGTGGATTCCATTTGTCAGCCTTCCAAGCATTACAAAGTTCCTTTAGTCCGAAGTCCTTTGGATTACCGAAATGACTCACGTTCCAATTATACGCTCCGCTTCCCTCATAGTACATAAAACGTGCGTACCAGTCACCATCCTCAGCCTGACACTGAGGACCCCAGTGAGCCCAGATACCGAATTTTGCGTCCTTGAACCACTCAGGGCATTCCCACGCACTGAGCGATTCCCAGTCATTGCCAAAGGCACCAGTCTCAACAGCTACGTCCGTCTTCTGTGCGCTGGCAGTAATGGCAAAAGATGTTAGTAATAATGTAATAGTTCTTTTCATCATGTTAAGTTAATTATTAGTAATAAAGTTTATAAAGACTTGTAAATAAGCGGTGCAAAGATACGAAACAATACATTTCATTAGTTTTATAAAATATTACAAGAATAGCACAATATTGTCATTTGTTGTTTTTATCTTTGCACACAAAAACGAGAAATATGGCACAGATACCTATAGAATCAATGAATCTGATGTTGCTCAACGTGGGACGTGCGCAACATAATGCGGACTGGAACTGGCAGGATGTGAGTTCCCCTTTTTCACGTATCTACTACGTGATAGAGGGTGAGGCATTATTGCACCTCCCGGGGCAGGATATAAAACTATGCCCACGTCGCATGTACATCATTCCTGCCTACACGGTTCATTCATACGAGTGCCACGGTGTGTTTGTTCATTACTATCTTCATGTTTACGAAGGATTCAAGAACGAGATGAACATTCAGGAGGTGTACGAATTACCAACGGAGGTGGATGGCAGTAAAACAGCAGAACACCTGTTCGAGTTCCTTTGCGAGCAATTACCAAATGCTCGCCTTCCACACAGCAACCCAAACACATACGACACATCAGCACAGACATCAGGCTATGTCCAGCGCTATCTCGACATGGCTCTATGGGAAAAGATGGAACTACGCGGAGCCATGCTTATGATTATGTCACACTTCATCCATCATGCCACTCCACGTATATGGACCAAGGACGAGCGAATGAAACATGTGCTTGAATACATCCATTCACATATCAGCGAAAGCATAGACGTTGACACATTGGCAAGCATTGGCTGTGTCACAAAGTCTTACCTAATAAAACTGTTCAAACGTGACTTTGGCACCTCACCCATTCAATACATCAATAAGAAGAAGGTGGAACGTGCCCAACTATTGCTTTTTACAACAGACAAGGCAGTAAAAGAAATAGCATATATGCTCGGCTTCAGTGACCAAAACTATTTCGTCCGCCTATTCCGAAAGGTTACAGACATCACACCACAAGAATACAGACGCAGGGCATGGGCAAAGGCATAACACTAATGAGGGTGTACCAGCAGTCATATTGACTTTTGGTACACCCTCTATCTTGTTAGTTGGTTCGTACATTAATGCTAAAGCATAAGGTTCGTAGATAACGAGACTTATAACTTTATAGCTTACGAGTTCCAACTAAACTGTTAACTTCCAACTAAACTATTAATTCTTAACTTATAACTTTTAACTCAGTCACAGCAAAGCGTGACTATTAGTATGCTTGTTCATGAACGCCCTTGACGGCACGGCCTGATGGTTCGTTCATCTTCTTCCATGCTTCGTCCCATTCGAGGGCGATGGCAGTGGAGCAAGCAACGGATGCTTCGTGTGGTACGCTCTTGGCTGCGGAGTCACTTGGGAAGTGCTCCTCGAAGATTGAGCGGTAGTAGTATTCCTCCTTGTTAAGTGGAGTGTTGATTGGGAAGCGTTCTGCTGCGTGTGCCATCATCTCGTCTGTGACAGCCTCTGAGGTAATCTGCTTGAGAGTGTCAATCCATGAATAGCCTACGCCGTCGCTGAACTGTTCCTTCTGACGCCATGCCACTGACTCTGGAAGCATATCGGCAAAGGCTTCACGTACCACCTTCTTCTCCATGGTATTGCCCGGACACATCTTGACAGATGGGTTGAGGCGCATTGCCACGTCAAGGAACTCCTTGTCAAGGAATGGTACTCGTCCTTCCACACCCCATGCTGAGAGTGACTTGTTGGCACGGAGACAGTCGTACTGGTAGAGCTTTGCTATCTTGCGCACGGTCTCCTTGTGGAACTCCTCTGCTGATGGTGCCTTGTGGAAATAGAGATAGCCACCGAACACCTCGTCTGCTCCTTCGCCTGAGAGAACCATCTTGATACCCATTGACTTGATGACCCTTGCGAGGAGGTACATAGGTGTACTTGCACGCACGGTTGTCACGTCGTATGTCTCAATGAAGTAGATAACGTCGCGAATGGCGTCGATACCTTCCTGTATTGTATAGTTCACCTCATGGTGTACTGTACCGATGAAGTCTGCCACTTCCTTTGCCTTTGCAAGGTCTGGTGCGCCCTTGAGTCCCACTGCAAAAGAGTGAAGACGTGGCCACCAAGCATCGTGCATGTCGTCTGACTCCACACGCTTGTGTGCATATTTCTTTGCAATGGCACTTGTGACAGATGAATCGAGTCCACCTGAGAGGAGCACGCCGTATGGTACGTCGGACATGAGCTGACGCTTAACGGCTGCCTCAAGTGCATCCTTAATGGCATCTGAAGCTGCCTTCTCGTCTGTACTTCCCGGAGCATTGATGTACTTCTGCATGTTGTCCCACTCCATCCAGTCGCGTGTGTACCACTTGACCATCTCGTATGGACGCTCTGCACCTTCCTTTGCTGGTACGGCATAGTAGCCTGGGAGGAAAGGTTCGTACTGGTCGCAGAAACCTTCGAGAGCCTTTAACTCTGATGCAACATATACCTTGCCGTCGGCATCGTAGCCGATGTAGAGAGGTATGACTCCTATTGGGTCACGTGCAATGAGGAATGTGTCCTTCTCCTCGTCATAGAGGGCAAAGGAGAATATTCCGTTGATGTCCTCAAGGAAGTTGACACCCTTCTCACGATAGAGTGCGAGGATGACCTCACAGTCGCTACCTGTCTTGAAGGCATAGTCGCTCCTGCGACGTATGTCCTTGTGATTGTATATCTCACCATTGACGCAGAGAATCTGCTTGTTGTCAGGGGAGATAAGAGGCTGTCCTCCTGAAAGAGGGTCAACGATACTGAGGCGTTCGTGTGCCAGTATGGCAGACTTGCCCACGTAAATGCCACTCCAGTCTGGTCCGCGGTGGCGAAGTTTCTGTGACATCTTAAGAGCCTTGGTACGTAGTTCCTTGCTCTGCTGACGTATATTGAATATTCCTACTATTGAGCACATTGTCTCTTCGAGAGTTAAAAGTTAAAAATAAAAGTTAGTGCTGAGGGGATTAGTCGAGCCAAGGACGACTCGACTTACTTATCCTCTGCTTTTGAGCATTTGGTTAGCGTTTGGCGAACCCTTCCCCCTCCCTATGGAGGGCAGGGGGTGGGGTCTTACTTCTTAAGATACTTATCCACTGCTTCGGCAGTCTTTCTTCCGCTTGCGATGGCACGTACAACGAGGCTTGCACCTGATGCTGCGTCACCGGCTACGAATACGTTGGCAGGGAACTCAGGCTGCTGTGGCTTGATGAATCCCATTGCAAGGAACACAATGTCAGCCTCGATAGTCTCCTTCTTGCCATCAAGCTTCATGATTGGACGTCCTCCGTCTGGGTTTGGTTCCCAGATAACGCCTTCCACTTCCACAGCTTTGACGTTGCCTTTCTTGTCACCAATGAACTTGTTGGTGTTCAAAAGCCATCGACGGGTACAGCCTTCCTCATGAGACGATGTAGTCTTGAGAATCACTGGCCAGTTCGGCCAAGGCGTGTTTGCGTTGTGGCCTACAGGAGGCTTTGGCATGATCTCAATCTGTGTCACCTCTACTGCACCCTGTCGATGGGCAGTACCTATACAGTCACTACCTGTATCACCACCACCGATAACGAGTACCTTCTTGCCCTTGCAGTTGACGAGTTCCTCCTTCTTGAACTCCATGCCAGCCAAGACACGGTTCTGCTGAGAGAGAAGTTCGAGTGCAAGGTGTATGCCGTTGAGTTCACGTCCCGGAGCCTTGAGGTCTCTTGCCTCTGGAGTTCCTGTACTTACAACGTAGGCATCAAAGTATTTAGCCTTTGCCATCTTGCCTTCTGCATCGAGTTCGCAGCCTTCAGCGAGCTTGGCAGCGTCAATGTTCACGCCATAGACAAACTTCACGCCTTCCTGCTCCATCACATTGATGCGGCGGTCGATAACCTGCTTGTTGAGCTTGAAGTTAGGGATACCGTAGCGGAGAAGTCCTCCAGCAGCCTCGTTCTTGTCGAAGACTGTCACTTCATATCCCTTGTAGTTAAGCTGGTTGGCTGCTGCAAGTCCAGCAGGGCCTGCACCGATGACAGCCACCTTCTTACCGTTGCGTGCTGGATGCTCTATTGTCACGTAGCCCTCCTGGAAGGCACGCTCAGCGATGGCACACTCGTTCTCACGGTTTGTCACAGCCTCGCCTGTAGTGTGATAAAGCACGCACGCCTTTTCGCAGAGTGCAGGGCAGATACGTCCTGTGAACTCAGGGAAGTCGTTAGTTGCCTTTAGAATCTTATATGCTGTTTCCCAGTCACCGCGGTAGAGGGCGTCGTTCCATTCTGGGTCCTTGTTGCCAAGTGGGCATGCCCAGTGGCAGAAAGGAACACCACAATCCATACAACGGCTTGCCTGCTCTTGGCGGTCCTTAGTGTTAAGTGTCTGTTCAACCTCTCCAAAATCATGGATACGGTCATTTATTGGTCGATAACCAGCCTCCTTGCGAGGCACAGTTAAAAATGCTTTTGGATTTCCCATAACTTTATGTGGCATTTACCATTTACAATTCGCTGTCTCTATTGAGTCATGCAAACTGTAGATGTCCTCATTCTTGAATCTCTTGAATCTTTTGTTTCAACTTTGCTATTTTCTCTTCTTCAAGCACACGCTTGTATTCTATAGGAACGACCTGAATGAACTCCTCGACGTAGTGGTTCCAGTTGTCCAGCATACGTCCTGCAAGAGCAGAACCTGTATAGAGGTAATGCTTGCGGATGAGTTCCTTGAGTTCCTTACGGTAGGATGCTTCCTCCACGAGGTTAATCTCTACCATGTCCATGTTACAGAAGTAGTCAAAGTTGTGATTCTTGTCCCATACATAAGCTACGCCACCGCTCATACCAGCAGCGAAGTTACGTCCTGTCTCTCCGAGGACTACCACACGTCCACCTGTCATGTACTCGCAGCAGTGGTCGCCTGCACCTTCGATGACGGCTGTGGCACCAGAGTTACGGACACCGAAACGCTCACCTACACGTCCGTTGACATAAAGCTCACCAGTTGTGGCACCATAGAGTCCTGTGTTACCTGCAATGATGTTGTCCTCTGCCACGAACTCCTCGTTGCAGCGTGCAGGAGGAAGGATGGAGATGCGTCCACCTGAGAGTCCCTTGCCGAAGTAGTCGTTACACTCACCCTCAAGCTTCATGTTCACACCGCTTACGGCAAATGCACCGAATGACTGACCTGCAGAACCCTTGAACTTGATGTTGATTGTTCCGTCAGGGAGACCTGCCTCGCCATACTTGCGGGCGATTACACCTGAAAGCATTGTACCTACGGCACGGTCAGTATTCTTGATAGCGTAGTCGAGGTTCACCTCTTCGCCAAACTCAAGTGCTGCCTGTGAAGCCTTGATGATATCGTCGTCCTTGACTGTTGGTATCTTTGTGAATGAGCCACGGTCCCAGTAGAGTGGCTTGTCAGTCTCTGGCTTGTGGAGAAGGCGGCTGAAGTCGATTGTAGCCCACTTCTCGTTGCTATAGTTAGCGTACTTCTCGCCCTCTTTCACGATAAGGTCTGTGCGACCGATAATCTCCTTGAGGCTGCGAACGCCCATCTCGCTGAGATATTCCCTTACCTGCTCTGCAAGGAATGTGAAGAAGTTGACCACGTACTCAGCCTTACCAGTGAAGCGTTCACGAAGCTTGGCATCCTGTGTGGCAACACCTACAGGACAGGTATTGGTGTTACACTTACGCATCATCACACATCCGAGTACGATGAGTGGGAGTGTACCGAATGAGAACTCGTCGGCACCGAGCATAGCCATGAGGACTACATCCTTGGCAGTCTTTATCTGACCGTCGGTCTGGAGGCGCACCTGATTACGGAGACCGTTCATCACGAGTGTCTGCTGTGTCTCTGCAAGTCCAATCTCTGGAGAGATACCTGCGAAGCGCATTGAGCTTGCAGGGCTTGCACCTGTACCACCCTCAGCACCTGAGATGACGATGAGGTCAGCCTTAGCCTTGGCAACACCTGCGGCGATAGTACCGACACCACTCTCGGCTACGAGCTTGACGCTCACTGCAGCAGTAGGGTTGATGTTCTTGAGGTCGAAGATGAGCTGTGCAAGGTCCTCGATAGAGTAGATATCGTGGTGTGGTGGAGGAGAGATGAGCGAGATACCAGGAATGGCATTACGAGTCTTGGCAATGATGTCGTTGACCTTGAATCCTGGGAGCTGTCCACCTTCACCTGGCTTGGCACCCTGTGCAACCTTAATCTGTATTTCCTCAGCGTTGACGAGATACTCGGCTGTGACACCGAAACGTCCGCTGGCAATCTGCTTAGTCTTTGAAGAGAGGCTTACGCCGTCCACCTCTGAGTGGTAGCGTGCGTTGTCCTCACCACCTTCACCTGTGTTGCTTCGTGTGCCAAGCTTGTTCATGGCAAGTGCAAGTGCCTCGTGAGCCTCGATGGAGAGTGCTCCGAATGACATGGCACCTGTGACGAAGTGCTTCACGATGCTCTCCACTGGCTCTACCTCCTCAAGCGGAGTAGGTGTGGCTGCCTTCTTGAATCCGAAGAAGTCACGGATGAAGATAGGCTTCTCCTTCTCGTCCACCATCTGTGCCCACTCCTTGAACTTCTTGTATGAGCCGAGGCGAGTGGCAATCTGAAGGTTGGCGATGGTCTCTGGGTTCCAAGCGTGGAGGATACCGTCCTTGCGATAGTTGAAGAGTCCGTTGTTAGGAAGGAACTCGTTAATCTCCTCTGGCTTGAAAGCCTCGTTATGTAGCTTGATGGCGTCTGAAGCAATCTCCTTGAGGCCGATACCACCAATGGTTGAAATCTCTGTTCCGAAGTATCTCTTGAGGAGGTCTTCGCTGAGTCCTATGCTCTCGAATATCTTTGCACCGCGGTAAGAGCGGATGGTAGAGATACCCATCTTTGACATAATCTTCTTGAGACCCTTGTCCACTGCCTTGATGTAGTTCTTCTCGGCAGTAGCATACTCCTCCTGAATCTTGTGGTTCTTCACAAGGTCGTCGAGTACTGCGAATGTCATGTAAGGACAGATCGCGCTGGCTCCATAGCCAAGAAGCAAGGCAGCGTGCATTACTTCCCTAATCTCACCACTCTCAACGATGAGTGCAGTCTGGACGCGTTTCTGCACGCTGATGAGATAATGATGGACGGCACTGACAGCAAGGAGTGATGGAATGGCTGCATGCTTCTCGTCTATGTCGCGATCTGAAAGGATTATATAATTAACTCCCTCGTCAACTGATTGCTCTGCCTTCTTGCAGAGAGTGTCGATGGCCTCACGGAGACCGCTGGCACCTTTCTCAATGTCGAAGAGCATAGGAAGTTTCTCTGTCTTGAATCCCTTGTAACGGATGTTACAGAGGATGTCGAGCTGTGTGTTGGTAAGGACTGGCTGTGGGAGGCGCACCATCTTGCAGTTACTCTCGTCAGGAGTAAGGATGTTGGTACCTACCGCACCGATGTACTCTGTGAGTGACATCACGAGTTCCTCACGTATTGGGTCAATGGCAGGGTTGGTTACCTGCGCAAACTGCTGGCGGAAGTAGTTGAAGAATATCTGTGGCTTGTCGCTGATGACGGCAAGCGGAGTGTCGTTACCCATTGCTGCGACAGGCTCCTGTCCCTGAGTACACATAGGAACGACGGTCTTGTCGATGTCCTCCTGTCCGAAGCCGAAGCTGCGGAGCTTGCGCTTGTAGTTTGCAACGGAGTTGTCAACCTTGCGTCCGCTCTTGAGCTTCTCGAGCTGGATACAGTTGGTTGAAAGCCACTGACGGTAAGGATGCTCGCCTGCGAGCTTCTCCTTTATCTCTCCGTCGTAGTATATCTTGCCTTCCTGAGTGTCGATGAGGAGAATCTTACCTGGCTGGAGTCGTCCCTTGCTCACTACGTCGCTTGGGTCGAAGTCCATTACGCCCACCTCACTGGCAACTACCATCATGCCGCTCTTGGTGATGGTGTAGCGTGAAGGGCGGAGACCGTTACGGTCGAGCATACCACCTGCATAGCGACCGTCGCTGAACATGAGTGCAGCTGGTCCGTCCCATGGCTCCATGAGGATGGAGTGGTACTCGTAGAATGCCTTGAGGTCTTCGCTGATAGGGTTCTTGTCGTTGAATGACTCTGGCACGAGGATTGCCATAGCCTGTGGGAGTGAGAGTCCGCTCATGATGAGGAACTCGAACACGTTGTCGAGGCTGGCAGAGTCGCTCATTCCGTCCTGTACGATAGGGCGGATGTCCTTGATGTCACCGAGTGTTGGTGATGAGAGGACGCTCTCCCTTGCCTTCATCCAGCCGCGGTTACCACGGATGGTGTTAATCTCACCGTTGTGGCAGAGGAGGCGGAAAGGCTGTGCCAGCTTCCACTTAGGGAATGTATTAGTAGAGAATCGTGAGTGAACGAGTGCAAGACCACTTGTGAGGTAGTTGCTTGAGAGGTCTGGGAAGTAACGGCGGAGCTGTCCGCTCGTAAGCATACCCTTATAGATGATGCTCTTGCTGCTGAGTGAGCAGATGTAGAAGTCCTCGTCGTCGATGCGGTTCTCAATCTTCTTGCGAACCTTGTAGAGGATGCGCTCTATGTCGGCAGCCTTGTCGTCTGTCACGCCATCTATAAAGATTTGCTTGATGTCTGGTTCTACCTCTCTTGCGCCAACGCCAAGAACCTCTGGGTTGGTTGGCACGGTGCGAAGGTGCATAAGGTTGAGTCCCTCACGCTCTATCTCCTCGATGATGATGCTCAGAGCCTTGCTCTGGCGCTTCTCGTCCTTTGGGAGGAAGACAAGTCCGGTACCATATCGTCCCTTTTCTGGTACAGGAATGCCCTGAAGAAGAATAAACTCGTGTGGTATCTGAATCAAGATACCGGCACCGTCACCAGTCTTATCGCGTGTCTCTGCACCACGATGTTCCATGTTCTCGAGCACCTTGAGTGCATTATCCACAAGCTCGTGGTTCTTGCCACCGTGGATATTCACCACCATACCTACACCGCAGGCATCGTGCTCGTATTCTTTACTATATAATCCCTTCTGCATTGTTGTGTTTTATTTTCGTAAAACCTTAATAATGTTTATTATCTTCTGTTATGATGATTTCCTTGTGTCGGGTGCAAGTGGGTTGCCCCAGTGTGTTCCGACTGCCGACCGTCACCCTGTTCCATTTACCTGTGCGTCCCGAAACGGATGGGTGACCGTTGTCTATGTTTATTGCAAATGAATACGTGTGTTCATTGCAAACGAATACGTGTGCTCGTTGAAACCAACACGCGTGTTCATTATAAGCGAATACGCGTCTTCGTTAAAAACGATTACCTCGTAATTGTTGAAACGAAATCTAGATTTGGTTTGAACGAAATCTAGGTTTTGTTTGAAACGAAACCTAGAATCGGTTTGAAATGAAACCTAGATTTGATTATACATCCATCCTCGGTGGAAGCCATGCCTCCACCGAGGAATGAATGTATGATAGTTACCTTATCGAATGAAGAGAAGCTCGCGATACTTAGGAAGTGGCCAAGCCTCATCGTCAACGATAGTCTCAAGCTTGTCAACGTGGTAGCGGATTTCCTCGAGGAGAGGAGCCACTGTATCGTGGTAAGCGATTGCCTTCTCGCGCTCGCTCTCAATCTTGTTGGCTGCCTTGCGAGCCTCAACCATCTTCTCTACGTTCTCGATGATAAATGACTCGTGCTCGCTTATCTTCTCGATGATGAAGATGTTCTCCTTGCTAATCTTGTGAGCCTTCTCACCAGCAAAGATGCTCATCACCTTGCTCACGTTGTCGATAAGCATTGACTGATACTTAGTGACAACAGGAATGATATGGTTGAGACAGAGGTCGCCGAAGATACGGCTCTCAATCTGAATCTTCTTAGTGTAAGTCTCCCACTTAATTTCGTTACGTGCCTCAAGCTCGAACTTAGTCATGACGTTAGTCTTCTCGAACATCTTGATGCTTGACTCCTTGAGGTAGTTGTCGAAGATGATAGGAGCGCTTGTCTCGCAGTCGAGGCCGCGCTTCTTAGCCTCAGCCTTCCACTCGTCGCCGTAGCCGTTGCCGTTGAAGATTATTGGCTTGATGTACTTGATGTCCTCGCGTACCACCTTGAGGATTGCGCTCTCCTTAGCCTCACCCTTGCCGATGAGTGCATCAACGCGAGTCTTGAAGTCGATGAGTGCCTCTGCAACTGCTGAGTTGAGTGTGAGCATTGCGCTTGCGCAGTTAGCCTCAGAACCAACGGCACGGAACTCGAAGCGGTTACCTGTGAAGGCGAATGGAGAAGTACGGTTACGGTCTGTATTGTCGATGAGAAGCTCTGGGAATGATGGGAGGTCAAGCTTGAATGCAGTCTTGCCTGCCACTGAGAGAGCGTCCTCGTCAGCCTTCTCCACGTGCTCGAGGAGGTCGGTAACAGTCTTGCCGAGGAATGAAGATATGATTGCTGGAGGTGCCTCGTTAGCACCAAGACGATGAGCGTTAGTAGCACTCATGATAGATGCCTTGAGAAGTCCGTTGTGGTCATATACACCCTTGAGAGTCTCAACGATGAATGTAACGAAGCGGAGGTTGTCGATATCTGTCTTGCCTGGGGCATGGAGGAGAATACCAGTGTTAGTAGAGAGTGACCAGTTGTTGTGCTTACCGCTACCGTTGATTCCCTTGAATGGCTTCTCGTGGAGAAGGCAGCGGAATCCGTGCTTGCGAGCCACGCGCTTCATGATTGACATCATGAGCATGTTGTGGTCAACGGCGAGGTTAGTCTCCTCAAAGATTGGTGCAAGCTCAAACTGGTTAGGTGCAACCTCATTATGGCGAGTCTTGCAAGGGATGCCAAGCTCAAGAGCCTGAATCTCGATGTCCTTCATGAACTCCTCAACACGTGCTGGGATGCTACCGAAGTAGTGGTCGTCCATCTGCTGGTTCTTTGCAGAGTCATGTCCCATGAGCGTACGGCCTGTCATCACGAGGTCAGGACGTGCAGCGAAGAGAGACTCGTCCACGAGGAAGTACTCCTGCTCCCATCCGAGGTTACTTACAACCTTCGTTACGTCTGGGTTGAAGTACTGAGCAACAGCTGTGGCAGCCTTGTCAACGGCATAGAGAGCCTTCTTCAATGGCACCTTATAGTCGAGAGCCTCACCTGTGTAAGAGATGAAGATAGTAGGAATCATGAGAGTGTCGCCAATGACGAACACAGGAGATGTTGGGTCCCATGCAGAGTAGCCGCGAGCCTCGAAAGTGGAACGGATACCACCGTTAGGGAATGAGCTTGCGTCAGGCTCCTGCTGTACGAGAAGCTTGCCTTCAAACTCCTCTACCATACCACCCTTCCAGTCGTGCTCCACGAAGCCGTCGTGCTTCTCAGCCGTTCCTTCAGTAAGTGGCTGGAACCAGTGAGTGTAGTGAGTCACGCCAAGCTCCATTGCCCAAGTCTTGATACCCTCTGCCACTGCATCAGCGATGGTTCTGTCGAAAGGTGCACCATTGTCGATGACGTCGCACATCTTCTTGTAAACCTTGGCAGGAAGATACTTGAACATCTTCTGCTTGTTGAACACATACTTTCCGAAATACTCACTTGGACGCTCCTTTGGAGTTTCCACGATTACTGGACGACGCTTGAACGCCTCGTCAACGACCTGAAGTCTTAATTTAGCAGCCATAATTTTGTTTGTTGTTTTTGTTGGTGAGACTCTTGCCAAGGATTATTGGAGTGATATGGAGTTTGTAGTAAAGAATGGTAAATCATTGATAGGCATATCCCCTAATCTCAATGAACAATCATCCGTCTCTTTACTTCTTTTTACTCCCTTTAACTCCTTTTTACTTCTAAACAACCAAGAGCCTCGTGTTTGTGTTACAATATATTTTTAATTCTTTCTATTGCAAGAATACAATTCTCAGTCTTGCCGAATGCCGTGAAGCGGAAGTAGCCTTCGCCTGCAGGACCGAAGCCCACGCCTGGAGTACCAACCACGTTAGCCTCAGTGAGAAGCTTGTCGAAGAAGTCCCAGCTTGACATTCCGTTTGGAGTCTTGACCCAGATGTAAGGAGCATTCTCGCCACCGAACACCTCAAGTCCCATCTCCTTGAATGCATCACGCATTATCTCAGCGTTGTGCATGTAGTATCTGATGGTATTCTGTATCTGTTCCCTACCCTCAGGAGAATACGTTGCCTCGGCAGCCCTCTGGGTGATGTAGCTCGTTCCGTTGAACTTTGTGCATTGGCGACGAAGCCAAAGCTTGTTGAGCTGTATCGTCGTTCCGTCACTTGCCTTTGCAACCTCAAGCTCAAGAGGAACGATGGTGTATCCGCATCTTACTCCTGTGAATCCAGCAGTCTTGCTGTAGGAGTGGAACTCGATGGCACATTTCTTTGCGCCCGGAATCTCATATATTGAATGAGGAATGTCCTTGTCCTGTATGTATGCCTCGTAAGCGGCATCGTACATAATCAACGTGTTGTTCGCTATGGCGTAGTCAACCCATTTCTTCAACTGCTCCCTTGTGATTACCGTACCCGTAGGATTGTTTGGGTAGCAGAGGTAAACGACGTCAACCCTCTCCTTAGGAAGCTCTGCAACGAAGTCGTTGTCCTTGTTGCAAGGGCAGAAGATGATATCGTTGCGTCCTGCCATGAGGTTGCTGTCAACATATACAGGATAGATAGGGTCGGTCATGCAAATCTTATTGTCAAGTCCGAGTATGTCGCCTATGTTACCCGTGTCACTCTTTGCTCCGTCATTCACGAAGACCTCATCCATGCTTATGTCTATGCCGCGAGCCTTGAAGTCGTTGTCCACGATAGCCTTGCGGAGGAAGTCATAACCCTGCTCAGGGCCGTAGCCACGGAATGTGTCCGAGCTTGCCATCTCCTCTACAGCCTTGTGCATAGCCTCGATAACCGCAGGTGCAAGAGGTCTTGTGACGTCGCCTATACCAAGCCTTATGATGTTCTTCTGAGGATTAGCCTCCTTGTAAGCACTCACCCTCTTCGCTATGTCGCTGAAAAGGTAGCTTGGTGCGAGCTTTAGAAAGTTTTCGTTGATATGTGCCATTACTGTTCGTTAATTGCGTTTGTACCTATGATGTGGGGGTGGTAATAGTTTTTTTCACTCCCCAAAAGGTTCTATTTGATGTGTCAGCTTATGTAAGCAAAAACTAATCATCAATTGTCAATTATCAATTGTCAATCATTAAATGCAAATGGTTCCTTCAAAGACGGTTTCCGCTGGACCTGTCATGTAAATATGTCCATCCTTATTCCATTCAATTACAAGTGAACCACCATCCATTATTATTGTATTTATGTTTCCTGTTCTCTTTGTATGTGTTGCTGCAACAGATGTTGCACACGCTCCGGTTCCGCAAGCCATCGTGATGCCAGAACCTCGCTCCCACACCCTCATCCTTATCTTACCGTCAGGAAGTATGGTGGCAAACTCTATGTTGCATCTGTTTGGGAACACCTTGTTATGTTCCAGTTTTGGACCCACATCCTCAAGGTTAATGGTGTTTACATCATCCACGAAGATCACGAAGTGCGGATTGCCCATTGATACTGAGGTTCCTGTTCTTCCGTCAACGCTTGTCAAATTTTCGTCTATCTGGGGTTCGCCCATATCCACCCTTGCGCTGTTCACCAGACCATCCTCACCCTCGAAGAGCTGCAGAGTCTTTATTCCTGCGAGAGTCTCAAAGGTCACCTCGCTCTTCTCCGTCAAGTGATGGTCTCTTACGAACTTGCCACAACATCTTACACCATTGCCACACATCATAGCCTCAGAACCGTCGTTGTTGAATATTCTCATCTTGAAGTCAGCAACCTCGCTCTTCTCTATAGTGATGAGACCGTCGCTACCGACGCCGAAGTTCTGTCGGCTCCATTTGATTGATGCTTCAGGTAGATTGTCTATCGGATTGTCGGGTAGATATACATATATATAATTATTACCGCATCCGTGCATCTTCGTGAAGTGTATTTGTCGTGCCATATCTTTTGTGTATTGTGTATGAGTCTCGAAATATTTTTATTATTGCATTTTACTACACATAATGTTGTATAAGCAATAGTTTTAGTAACTTTATTCTTATTTTCGATGCAAAAGTATGACATTTTAATATTTCCACCAAACAAATGCTTACTTTTTTACTATTTAAGGCGCAAAAAGTTGAATAAAGCAATAAAAACACCCTTATTTTTAGCAAAAAGACAATAAAACAACGAATATTTAGCATTATTTGTCAGTTTGCATCAATATACTAACAAAAAGAAAGTTCAGTATACATAAACAACAAGCCGTTCGGATATTCTCCGAACGGCTTATTATCTAATATCAGAACATATACCATTCATTGTATTTATATCTGAATATGGAAGTGCCTTTATGTGTGTTACATTGGGTCAACATCATAATGTATAGTGAGTCCATGAGCAACTGTTTGCTCGAGCATCTGGTTCTGTATGGCTGTAAGCACGTTCCTCACCTTTTCGATGGATGCGCCATGCTCTATCTTAATCATAATCTTGCGAATGTAAAGAGACTGGATGCGTGACACTGGTGGACAGTCTGGACCTAACACTCGGTTGCCGAACACATTGCGAAGTCGTTCTGCCATATCGTCGGCAAGATGTCCGAGAAGCTGGTTGTCACGATGACGCAGATACACGTCTATGAGTCGGTAGAAAGGAGGGTAGTGGAAATCCTTTCTCTCCGTCATCTGCTGGAAGAACATGCCCCAGTAGTCATTATTTACAATCTGCTGAATGATGTCGCTATCCGCATTTCTTGTCTGAAGGAAAACCTTGCCCTGGCGATGCTTTCTTCCTGCACGACCAGCCACCTGCGAGAGTGTGTGGAAGGTACGCTCGTAACTGCGGAAGTCTGGCTGGTGAAGCAGGTGGTCAGCATCAAGAATGCCCACTATACTTACGTTATCAAAGTCGAGTCCCTTGGTCACCATCTGCGTACCGATAAGTATGTCTGCCTTGTGGTCGGCAAACTCATTGATTATATTCTCATACGATGTACGCGAGCGAGTGGTGTCAAGGTCCATACGAAGGGTTGTTGCTTCTGGGAAGATATCCTTTATCTGGTCTTCCACCTTCTCCGTTCCGAGTCCCTTGTTGGCAAAATGCTTCTCCTCGCATGCAGGACATTTTTCTGGTAACTTATATGTGTAGCCACAATAGTGACAGGTAAGCTGATCTGTCTTCTTGTGATATGTAAGGCTTACATCACAATGTTCGCATCGTGGAACCCATCCACAGTTCTTACATTCGATGAAGTTGGAATATCCGCGTCTGTTCTGGAACAGAATGACCTGTTCCTTGTTTTCGAGAGCCTCACGTATGGCATCTATAAGCTCAAAGGAGAATGCTCCTTTCATCTTACGCTTGCTACGTGCCTCCTTGAGGTCAACAATCTGTATCGTTGGCAACTGTATGTCCTTGTATCGCTGGTTAAGTTGTACGTAGCCATAACGGTCCTTGCGTGCAGCATGATAGACCTCAAAGCTTGGAGTGGCTGTGCCAAGAAGCGTGTGCGCTCCAAACATATTGGCAAGCACAAGTGCCGCGTTACGTGCATGGTAACGTGGTGCAGGGTCTTGTTGCTTGTATGATGTCTCATGTTCCTCATCGACTATGACGAGTCCGAGGTTATTGAATGGCAGGAATACGGATGAACGTACACCAAGAATGAGTTGGAACGGCTCGTCGCTCAACTGTTTCTGATACACTGCCACTCTCTGTGCATCCGTAAATTTGGAATGATACACACCCATACGGTCGTGGAACACCCTTTCGAGTCGTTCCGTAATCTGGGTGGTAAGGGCAATCTCAGGCAAGAGGTAAAGCACCTGTTTGCCTTCTTTTAGGTATTTGTCTATAAGATGGATGTAAATCTCCGTCTTTCCACTTGATGTCACGCCATGAAGCAATGTGGTCTTGTGCGTTTCAAACGAAGTGCATATCTCGTCGTATGCCTTGCCTTGTGCCTCTGACAATGGGGAAAGACAAGTGATGTCATCAGACAGGAAAGCATCACCAAGTATGTTTTTCCTGCGTCTGTTCTTCTCGCGAATCGCCTGCTCATCCTTCGGCTTCAGGCTTCCAGGGATGGCAGCCTTATACACGTCGCCCATGGAGCAGATGTAATACTTTGAAATCCACTCCCAGAACTGCAACTGCTTTTCGGTAGCTATTGGCGTCGTCTCAAGCAACTCCTTAATAGGCTTGATGACATCAAAGTCGGGACGCTCGCCATGTACCTTCATCACAATGGCGGTGTATATCTTCTTCGTACCAAAGGGTACAACAACGCGACACCCTCTCTTTATGTCGCTCTCCATCTCTGGCGGAACTTCATAAGTGAAGGTGTCGTGTAGTGGTAGTGGAAGTATTACGTCTGCAAATAACATGTGTCTTGATTGTTAGCTAGCGGTTGTAAGGTCGCTTCGCTTGACGGTTTTAAGGTTTTACGATATGACGCAAACCGAATAACCGTATAACCTCATCCCCGCTTAGAACAAATATGTCAAGTGAATCTGATGTGTACGGTTCTTGAAGTCAACATTACCAACGCTTGCCTCAGCTGTAGCACCGCATGGGATGTTGTAAGTGTAACCTACACGAATCTTGCTAAGAACAGTAACACCAGCACCTACGTTCCAGTAGAACTGTGAAGACTTGAGGCTGTATGAGTTCTCAAAGATTGTGTTGTCACCAAGGTTCCAAGAGAACTGTGGACCTGTAGCGAGGTAAACGCTTGCGAGTGAGCTAAAGCCGATAGTGTACTTAACGTTGATTGGGAGGTCAACATAGTTGAGAGTCTCGTCTGTTTCACCATTGCTGACACTCTTGTTCTCATAGAGAAGAGCTGCATCGAAGCCAAGTCCGATAATAGGAATAGTGATATCCATCTGTGGACCTACGAAGTAACCACAACGGTTGTTCTTGTTGAAAGTCTCAGAACTGAAATTAATGTTAGAGATATTCATACCAGCCTTAAGACCCCAATTGATTTGAGCAGAAGATGGCAAAGCAAATGTGAGTGCTGCCACGATTGCAACGATAATTTTTTTCATAACTTTGTATTTGTTTGAATTTAGTTCGGATGCAAAGGAACGCATTTTTTATGAAAGAAAAAAGTTAATTAGCAAAAAATTACTTATCTGTCTCCTCTGTTGGCGTGAACTCCGTTAGTATCTGCTCTATATACACGTTCTTATCCGTCACGCCGAAGCCATCCTTCTTGAGTTTCAGCTTACGTTTCTGTACGGCAGGTTTCTGAATATCGAAGAAGCGACCTATTTCGTCATTTGTGAGATTGAGGCGTATGAGCATACAGAGGCGATAGTCGTCCTCCGAGAAATTAGGATATGATGTTCGCAAGGCACGCATATATCCATTGTCCGTATCGTCAAGAAGGTGTTCGATGTTTGCCCAGTCATTGTCCGTACATATAATCTTGTCGCGCCTTCCCCAGAAACGACTTTCTGCATCATCGGTATTATCCTGCGAAAGTAGGTTGCTTATAAGTCCTGACTTGGCATCCGCAATATGCTTCTGAATATTGGCACGGTCATGTGTCTGGCGAGTGATGACTGCTTGCTGAGTTTTTATCATGTCGCTCTTATGCTCTATCTCATCTTCCTTCACGGCTATCTCCTTGTCCTTCTCCGCAATCTCCTGTAGATGCTTGAGGCGCATTGTCTCCTTACGCATCATATAATACTTGATGGAGAAGAGTAGCGAGATGACAAGTATGGTGATGATGCCATAGAATATCATCTTGTTCTTGAACGCTTTCATTGCAATCTCCCTTTCTTCCTTCTCATGTTCTATGTTGGCCTTGTAGTATGCGTTCTTCTCAGCCATACCCTTGAGGTAAGCCTTTTGTGCGTATGCCATAGAGTAATCATAGTATTTGTTTGCCTTGTCGTACTCATGCTGTTTCATGCATACCTTGGCAAGGAGCGTATAAGCCTTGGAGCGAACGGTAATGTTCTTTGTCTCCACACATACCTTGAGTACCTTGCTTGCCTGAGCGAGGGAGTCACATTGGAAGAAGTAGTCGGCAAGTCCGAGAAGTGATTCCTCTGAGTAACGCTTCAAGCCACATGAGAATGCTCTCTTGGCATAGTCAAGTCCGAGCCTATGGTCACCCTTCGACTTATAGAGATACGACATACTCAATAGGGCGGAGTGCATCAACTGTGCGTCATTATGGTCGGCAGCAAGGGCTAATGCCTTGTTGTATTCAACGAGTGCTTCCTCTACCTTCCCGTCACACGACAGACAATAAGCAAGGTTCTGAAGTATGGCAATATGGTTTGCCTCAGAATCTTTTACCTTGTCATATCCAATCATGGCATCCTTGGCAATACTCACCGCCTCCTTTGGATTGCTCCACACCATCCTTTGGCTTAGCACATTATTGGCACAATAGAAGGTATGCCAATCATTACAACCTCTTGAAACGGCAATACTCTTGCGCAAAAGGTCCTCGCTTCGCTTGGTGCTATCCTGCTGCGAATAATGTATGGCAAGCAGATAGCAACTCTTTGCAAAGTGCCTCAACGTCTGTCTGTCAGCCGAGCTTCCGTCTTCACTCTCGTCTTGGTAATAGGCGTAGGCATCCACAATGCTTGCATTATCGTTAACTCTCTTACCTCCAAGATGATTTATCTCTGCACGAAGGAGATGGTATAATGCTTTCTCCGCATCATTCATCGTGCGGTAATTGGTCTTGTTCACAAAGTAAGCGGCACTATCTATGTTATTAGGTAGATAAGCCTCTGCCTTACATAGATTACGCCCGATGTTCTTGTCCCGACAACCAGTGGCAAGAACAAGAGTAAGGATTATTGCTATGACCGTATGGTATTTCATAATCGTTAAAGATATTGAGTTAAGTGATGCAAAGATACCAATAATTTCCATTTCACAAAGACATTATTGAAAGTTTGTACATAAACAAAAAGCTCCATACCTCCCGAACGAGAGATATGGAGCTAATTATTTAGTGTTACAAATTATTTATCTAAAGTAAGCCTCATTAACACTTGCTGACTTCTTAGAAACCTTGAGGGCTTCTGTTTCTGGAAGATTAGATTCCGTTGTTCTCAGTCTCGTGAAATTACCACTACCAGCCAACAACTGCGCTCTGAAACGCATCTGCGTTGCCTTCATTGAAGGACTAATATATTCTTTGTTCATAGTTCTTTAAGTTGATGCCCCTTCTCCTTCCCTCATTAAGGTGAGAGAGAGACGTTTATTTATCTATTACTTAATTATCACCTTCTTTCCATTATGGATATAAACACCATTCTGTGCTGGCTTATCACCAAGCTTCACGCCCTGAAGAGTGTACCATGATGATTCCTCACCCTGTGCCTCGCAAGCATCAATGGATGTTGCTTCGTCACCAAATTCGAAATTGAACGAAGTTATACGACGCACATTGCTAACATTATCATCACCAATACGGAAGTATGCGCGCTGAGCACCAATCGCAGTATGCGAATCTGGATAATAAAGCGTATTATTTGAACCGAGCAAAAGTACATTGTCATTTTCGCTGAATTCCACCTTCTGATGTGTACCTATGAAACGGACACGTGAGTCACCACTTTGAGCATTGTCATAGACATAAATATCTTTCTTTATTGTCACATCATCAAATTCTAGATTTGAAATATTATCTCCACTATTCCACTTAATAAGGTAAGGTTTTCCTGCTTCAAGCACACTAACAGGGACACTAAACGTAAGGTTTAGATCCATGTCTTCCGTAATGGATGCAGATGTAAGTGTACGAGCTATTGCACCAGCCAAAACGCTATTTTCAATATCCACATCGAAAGGCAAGCAAATTGTGTTCCAATCACCATCCTTATAGAGTGTACGGTCATAAAGCAAAACGTCAACTACCTTGCCATTATCGTCCGCTATTTTTTCAGTGTTATCTCCACTATTGGAAAGATCAACAATCTCATTACGTTCTACAATATCGTCCGCATAAGCAGCCCATCTTTTCTGAAAAACTTCTTTACAACCATATGGAACATATATCTTGCGTTCTGAAGCATTTCGACTGAATACTTTTTCTCCATAGCTAATCATTGATTTGGCAAAAATATTAACTGTGTGTAATCTATTACAGTTGAAGAAAACATTATTTCCAAAACTTGTCACGCTACTAGGGATATTCACTACCGTTAAATTCTTGCAGCCTTCAAAAGCACCAAGTCCAATACTCTTGACACTACTTGGGATAGATACAGACAATAGGTCAGAACAACCATAAAAAACATTATCTCCTATACTTTCCACACTATTAGGAATAACTACGTTTTTCAAACTACTACAACCGTCAAAAACATCTGCTTCAAGAGTTTGTAATTTATTTGAAATCGTAACTGATTCAATACCCGAACAATTAAGAAAAGCTTGTTTTGACAACGTAGTTACACTATTCGGAATAACAATAGAACTTATTCCTTCACAACCTTCAAAAGCATTTTGACCAATTGTCGTTACTGTATTCGGAATAGTAACAGATGTCACTTCTTCACATAAATACAAAGCTGTATTATCTATGACAGTCACGGTATATTTAACACCACCATAACTTACGTTAGAAGGAATATTTATCGCTCCTGAAGGATATTCATCAAGACATCCATTAAATGTAACCGTGGAAGGATTGTCAGTATTAACGGTGTAAGTCAAACCATTTACTACAAAATCGAACGCCCACGTCACCGAACACATGAGCATGGCAATAAGGCTAACTATTAGTCTTTTTGTCAAAAATTGTGATTTCATTTGCATATTACGATGTATGTTTTTAATTTTATATTTCACGTTAATCGTTATTTTAGTGTAATTCTTACATTTCACGGTGTAAAAGTACACATTTTATATAAAACAACAAATCTAACTACAATAAAACATCGTTTTTATCAGCAAAAATATCGTTTTTAGAGAAAGAATAAACAAATTTCACACAAATAATAGCATTTTTGTGCAATCAATTAACGGTGATTCAACATCGTTATAATGATGTTGAATCACCGTTAAATACATATTAAAGAGATATGCGTTAAAGTGTGACCTTACGTGTGCCGTCAGGTTGTTCCTCTATCGTCACCTTTACTGTTTCATCTGGAAGAAGGTCTTCGATGAGTTCTGGCCACTCCATAAAACAAACGTTGCCGCTATACACATAGTCCTCGTAGCCAATGTCAAGCACTTCCTGTTCTTTCTTGATACGGTAGAAGTCGAAGTGGAATATCTGTTCTCCATTACCATCAAGATACTCATTGACTATGGCGAATGTAGGCGAGTTGATTACGTCCTGCACTCCCAGTTCCTCACACACAGCCTTGATAAAGGTTGTCTTACCTGCGCCCATCTTGCCGTAGAAAGCAAAGATTTTGTTGTCGCCCATCGCATCCACAAACTGCCTTGCAGCTTCACGGATGCTGTCTATACCTTTTATTGTTATTTCCATAATATAAAATGACCTTCTCCCAACCCCTTCCTTTCAGGACGGGGAGAAGATAGCTTGTTGCTAATTGATATTATATAATTGGCACCACACCATTTCCCTTGGTAACCTCTCCCTCCCCTTGAAAGGGGGAGGGCTGGGGAGGGGGTCCATACCTTATCTTTTCCTCTTCATTACCACAAGTGGTATGAGCATTTCCTCCATACTTATTCCACCATGCTGGAACGTATTCTTGTAATAGCTTACGTAATAATTATAGTTATTAGGATAAGCAAAGAAATCGTCGTTCTGAGCAAAGATGTAGGTGGTGCTCAAGTTTGGCGATGGCAGGAATGCTGCCTTTGGCGACTTCATCTCAAACACTTGCTTCTGGTTGTACGAAAGGTTCTTTCCCAACTTGTAGCGAAGATTGGTGTTCGTATTCTTATCGCCAATAACCTTGATAGGATTGTTCACACGTATGCTTCCGTGGTCAGTGGTTATGACAACCTTGGCATCCGTCCTTGCAATCATCTTGAACAGTTCGCGCACAGGTGAGTTGTGGAACCACGAAGCAGTAATGCTTCGGTAAGCCTTCTCGTCGGAGGCAAGTTCACGAACCATGCGTGACTCTGTACGAGCGTGAGAGAGCATATCAATGAAGTTGATGACAATAACATTAAGGTCATTGTTCATAAGCGTGTTGAACTTGTCAACCAACTTCTCAGAATCGCCCGAATTGTTCAGTTTATAGTATGAGAAGCTATTCTTCTTCCTATATCTGTCAAGCTGTGTCTGAATAAGTGGACCTTCGTTGAGGTTCTTACCTTCCTCCTCGTCCTCATCCACCCAGAGGTCAGGGAACATATTGGCAATCTGCTCTGGCATGAGACCTGAGAAGATGGCGTTACGTGCATACTGAGTGGCTGTTGGCAGAATAGAAAGGTAGAGTTGCTCGTCAAAGACAAAGTCATCAGCCAGTTCCTTACTCACCACGCGCCACTGGTCGTATCGGAAGTTGTCGAACACGATGAGGAACACCTTCTCGCCTTCAGCAAGTGATGGGAATACCATTGTCTTGAAAACATCAGGCGACATCAATGGACGTGACTCAGAGTCTTTCACCCAGTCGAGGTAGTTCTTACGCACAAACTTAGAAAACTCCTGATTGGCTTCCTGCTTCTGCATCTTAAGCATCTCGGACATCTCACCATTGGTCTCAGCAAGTTCAAGCTCCCAGAACACAAGTCGCTTGTAAACCTCCTTCCAGTCATCGAGCGTATAGGAGTCGTTTATCTGCATACCTATCTTTGAGAAGTTCTGCTGATAACCAGAATTGACAGCCTCGCTCTCCAGTTCGCGCTTATGCAGGTGTTTCTTGAGCGTCATGAGTATCTGCGATGGATTGACAGGCTTGATAAGATAGTCGGCAATCTTTGAGCCGATAGCCATATCCATGAGGTTCTCCTCCTCGCTCTTCGTCACCATGACAACAGGCATGGTAGGACATAGCTCCTTCATCTGCGAAAGAGTTTCAAGGCCACTAAGTCCTGGCATGTTCTCGTCAAGGAAGACCAAGTCGAAGGTTCTGTTTCTGCACATTTCAAGTGCATCCTGACCATTAGAAGCAGTCAAGACCTCATAATCCTTTTTCTCAAGAAAGATGATGTATGCCTTCAGCAACTCAATCTCATCATCTACCCACAAAACTGTTCCACTCATACCTGTTTAATCATTATCGTTTGCAACTATTTTAATAGTCTTCTTCCTCCTCTTCATCGTCGTAATACTCTCCGTCATCCTCATATTCGCCTTCCTCGTCCTCGTAGTCAGGGAGGTCGGTAGTGGAGTCAAGTGAGTCTTCATCAACCTGAAGGTGACCAATACGGTCAAAGTTCTCGTCATAGAACTGGAAATAGTCAGAGAAACTAAACTTGCTCATCAAGAGCTTCAGGTTGTCGGAAGAGATGATAAAGCATTTCAGTCCTTGCAACTTATACGCCATCTCCTCGTCGTTCATTAGACGGTGAAGGTATATGTACGCTTCGTCATAGTTGTTGAAAGTACGCACCTGAAGCATATCTATTCCGTCGCCCTTGTCAAAACTGATGTCAAAGTTACGGATAGTAAACTTCGTAAAGTTGTACTTAGCCATCTCAAACAGCAACTGATTCTCGTCAATGCTGTCACGCTCATAGGCAATGGCAAACAACCATTCGTTATTTTTTTCCTTACTAAAGAGAGAGTCTGCACTAAGGGAATCACCATCTTCACCAAAGCTGCGACGACGCTCCCATATTGAACCCATCTCAAACTTACCACTCGCAAGGAGACGTCCCTCTTTAAGTCCCTTTACATAAAGACCTGCAAGTTCGCTTACAGAACTCTTTGGGTACTTCTCAACAATCTCCTTGAGCAATGCCATAAAGTTGTCCCTGTCGCCCATCTCAAGACGACTGAGGGCATCAATGAACATAAACCTTGGGCGGTTGTCTCCATTAGGATATTCCTTGAGTGCAAGCGCATTATTCTCTGCCACCGTGGCATAGTCATTTCGCACAAAGGCATCATATGCCACAGAATAGATTGAATCCTCTATCTCCTTTCCGTATTTTCCCTTATAGATGAAATCAGGGTCGGCAATAAGGATGGCATGAGGATTGTCAGGGTACTCCTTAATAAGTTTCTGACGATATTCTTCTGCCTTATCCGTCTGTCCAAGCCTTGAATAGAGCTGGAAGAGATTGTAGTACATCTCATCCATTGACTCAAAGTCTGGGAAGTCCTTTAATATACGGTTGAAAGTACGCTCTGCAAGAGGGAAGTTCTCCATCTCGTCCTTATAAACAACGGCAGAACCGAACAAACCATCCACAAGTGCCTTGTTTGACTCCTCCATCTTCTCCGGAGTAAGAGGTATGTCCTTTAGATAATACTCTGGACGATGAGGGTCTTTCTCATACTCCTCCTGTTTCTCGTCCTTTTCAGTATTGCCTGATTCCTTGTCAGCAGCATTGTCTGCAAGGTCTCCAGCATTAGCAAGACTGTCATTAGACAGAGTGTCCTGTGGCTCGTTGAAGTCATCCAGCACAGTCTTGTTGTTTCGGCGCCAGTCATCGGCAAGGGCACGCTTTCCCCATTTACGGGCAAACTCCTTCTTACCAGCCTCCACAGCCGTAGGGTTATAGAAATACCACACAGCAGCCTGACCGTTCCTGTTTGCTGGATTGTTATTTCTAAAATTATTATTGTTGTTGTTAGCCGCCTTGTTTCTTGACGAAGAATTTGCAGCATCCTCCGAGTCTATCTTTGCACGCTCCTCTTCCTTCTCCTTCTTCTTTAGTTCCTCAATGATGTTCTTGATTACAACCATTCGCTGTTTCTCATCCATCTTTGCAAGAACCTGAAGGCTATCCTGCAACTCCACAGCGGAAGCGTAAGGCAAGAGAGCATCAAGTATCTTTGAGCGGTCGTATATCTCGTCATACTCGTCCTTCTCCTTGTCAAAGAGACTGAGAGCATCAGCATAGCACTTCTGACACTTCACAAACTGCTCTGTTTCCCAATACAAGCGACCAAGATGAAGGAGGACTACGCCCTTCTCCACACCGTTGCGCGTACTCTTCTCCACTCCATCCTTGTAAGCCCAAATAGCCCTTGTGGTATCGCCCTGACTGAGATAGACATTACCTATGGCATAATACACTTGGTCAAGGTATTCCTTGTTCTTTGAGTTCTTCGCCATAGACTGAAGGTTGCGGATTATCTGCTTTGCCTGAGCACCTTCCACACATTCCGTCCTGTTAATACGTGCGTTGAACTCCAACTCATAAGGAGGGTTGCGCTTGACTACCTTAGAGTAGTATTTATATGCATTGGCATTATCTCCCACCTTATGCGACAACTGTCCAAGAAGGAAATACATGCGTGTCTTCTCCAACGAGCGTTTTTCTTTCTTTAAGGCTGTAAGGATATTAGGAATAGCCTCGGCATACTTCTGCTGTCGCAACATAAGGTCTGCATTTACCGAAGCCTTGAGATGGTTTATGTTCTGTGGAAAACTATCCCTCTGCGCCCTAACAAGAAGGTCTTCGGCATCATAGAACCACTCAAGTTCTGCATAGCACTTTGCCTCAAGCATCCTTGCCTTTGCCACGATGTCAGGATTTGAGAAATAGATATTCTGAATATATGCGAATGTAGATGCAGCCTCCATATATTCACCCTGTCTAAACTGGCTCTCGCCCATCAAGAACCAAGGCTTGTAAAGAAAAGGGTTATACTCTTTCTGGCTGAGCCAAATCTTGTCTTTCTGCGTCTTAGGTTTATTGCTTTTCCACTCAGGACGTGCAACGATACTGTGCTGCTTAATGGATTTCTGGCATTTCTCTATAGTTCTGTCAAAATTAGACTTGCCAGCCTTTGCCGTCGCTGGGTTTGACGTCATATAGAGTGGAATGATTTCCGTGAAATTATCCTTATTGGCTTGTTCCTGCGAAAGAACGCCATCCATATACGCCACCTGACCATTATAGAAAGAGTTGTAATGAGCCTTTATTGCCTGCACACGGCGTGTCATGGCTGTATTCTTTTTCGTTGAACACGCCACAAGTACACCAAGTACCATAACTGTCATAAATACTCTTACTAAGGTTCGCATATAAATATAAACGAGGAAAACGCTATTTTATTATGAGCCGTTCCCTTAAAAAGATTTATCCGAATGGCTACTTACCTTCGGTCAGTGAGACCGCTTCGCTTAGTTTCGCATTACTAATCGCTCATTACTAATTAAACCTACGTTCTCCTACTATTAAGATTACTTCATCCTTTAGTTCGTCAGGCAACTCAATGGAACGAAGCTGAAGGCTACGCACCCATCCTGCTACCTCATCATCTTTCATGGTGTATAGTACCTCACGAAACTCGCTCACAGCACTATCATCATATTCGTCTGAACTGACTCCGCGGTAACGGTCAAGTTCTTCGTCATTGTAATATTCCTCATCCTTGCTCACGGCAGCCAAGAGACTCTCCTTCTCACACACCTCATGTTGACCGCAACACTCAGAGTCAACCTGATTTACCGTAGGCATCTCAGATATCTCTCCGCTTTCGAGCTGCTTCTTTAGCTTCTTCTCCCTTATGAATCCTGCTATAAGAGCAATGACTCCCAGAAGAACTATTGAAATAATAAGAATTATCATAGTGTAAAACCAACATACTTGAGGTCATCCCAATATCTTGGATAAGACTTTGAAACCACCTCTGGGTTGTTAATATTTATAGAACCAAGAACGAGGGCACATGGAGCAAAAGCCATTGCCATTCTATGGTCTTCGTATGTATCTATTGCAACATCTGACTCTACAGGACATCTTTCTCCGTCCCAGATAAGCTCAGAGTCATTCTTATCCATGATGACATAGCCAAGCTTGCGAAGCTCCGTCTTCAAGGCTTCTATACGGTCAGTCTCCTTTATCTTGAGGCTCTGCAAACCTGTAAAGTGGAATGGAACGCCCAACATACAGCAAGTGACAACAAATGTCTGTGCAAGGTCTGGCATCTCAACAAAGTCATAATCCAAACGACTTACCACATCACCGCTCTTGCTTATCCTAACGTCATTACCCACATGCTCCGTCTTGACACCAAGCTTCTCAAACACCTTTGCACCGCCAGCATCACCCTGAAGACTCTCAGCAAACAATCCCGGAAGCACAATCTCCGCATCCGCATTCTTTGCAAGGGCAACCATCTGGTACCAATAGCTTGCAGCACTCCAGTCGCTCTCTACGAAGTAATCACGCATGATATAAGGAACAGGTTCCACAACAATAGAGTCATCTGATACCCATCCAGCCTTTGCGCCAAACTCTTTCATCATAGAAAGCGTCATATTGATATATGGACGACTTACTATATTATCAGTAAGCACAAGCTTGAGTCCTTTCTTCAGCACAGGACCTATCATAAGGAGAGCTGAAATATATTGCGAGCTAACATTACCTGGCAATGACAATTCACCACCCTCAAGATTAGTATTACCAATGATACGAAGTGGAGGGAAACCATCCTTCTCCACATACTCCACATTAGCACCTAACGAACGAAGAGCATCAACAAGCACGCCAATAGGTCTGTTCTTCATTCTCTCCGTACCAGTAATTACATGCGTACCTTCCATCACAGCAAGGCGAGCAGAAGAGAAACGCATTGCAGTACCAGCAGCACCTATATCCACCGTCTCAGGACACTCTGAGAGCCATTTAACCATAACTCTCGTATCGTCACAATCCGAAAGATTCTGAGGGTGACAATCATTACCAGCCAAAGAGTTTATCACAAGCGCACGATTGCATATACTCTTTGACGAAGGAAGCACTACCTTCCCCTTTACATTATATGGTGCCTTAACTATTATCATCGATGCAATATATTTTCTGCAAAGATATGAATTAAAATTAAGAATTAAGAAACTTTTGTTCGACGAAGTCAATGAAGAGTTAAGATTTTATACAGAAGCAGCGCACGCATGCATTCCATGCCTATCAAGAGCCAAGGACGGCTCTTGCCTTTCGTGCCATACATGCCTCGTATGAATGCCTGCGCCAGCCCATTTTGCATTCTGAATTTTGCATTTAAAACAAAAAGCCTCCAGCATTTCTGCTGAAGGCTTCCTAAGAAGGCGGCGACCTACTCTCCCACATTGCGGTGCAGTACCATCGGCGCGCTCGGGCTTAACTTCTCTGTTCGGGATGGGAAGAGGTGGAACCCCGAGGCTAAAAC
>JAFZVY010000070.1 GCA_017617575.1 Bacteroidaceae bacterium
TGCTTGAGACCGAGAGCAATGCGCTTCTTCTCCTCGTCGAAGTCGAGAATAACGACATTGATCTTCTGATCAAGCTGCACGAGTTCGCGCGGGTCTGCTACGCGACCCCAGCTGAGGTCGGTGATGTGGATGAGTCCGTCAACACCACCGAGGTCAACGAATACACCGTAAGATGTGATATTCTTAACAGTACCCTCGAGTACCTGACCCTTCTCAAGCTTAGAGATAATCTCCTTGCGCTGAGCCTCAAGTTCAGCCTCGATGAGTGCCTTGTGAGAAACAACAACATTACGGAACTCCTGGTTGATCTTAACAACCTTGAACTCCATAGTCTTGCCTACGAATACATCGTAGTCACGTATAGGATGAACGTCGATCTGGCTACCTGGGAGGAATGCCTCGATACCGAATACATCAACAATCATACCACCCTTAGTGCGGCACTTGATGTAACCCTGGATAACTTCCTCGTTCTCGAGAGCAGCGTTAACCTTCTCCCAGCTCTGGCTCAGACGTGCCTTCTTGTGTGAAAGTACCAGCTGACCCTTCTTGTCTTCCTGGTCCTCAACGTAAACCTCAACCTTGTCACCAACCTTGAGGTCTGGGTTGTAACGGAATTCTGATGCAGGGATGATACCATCGCTCTTGTAACCGATGTTAACAACAACCTCTTTCTTATCAACAGAGATTACTGTACCTTCAACAACCTCGTGCTCCTGAATCTTGTTCAGGGTCTCATCATAGGCCTTCTGAAGATCTTCCTTGCTTGCTGACAAGCTTGAACCATTCTCAAACTCGTCCCAATCGAAGTCAGCTAATGGCTGAACGTTCTTGAAATCTGACATAGTAATTAATTAAATTTTAAAAATTAATATAGTTTGACTTTATGTTAATGTGTAGGCCCACACTTCAGGCCTATCTCAAAATCGGCTGCAAAGGTAAAGAGAATAAAATTATAACACGCGTGAAGGAGTCTATACTTGTGTATATTTAAAGAATATTAACTAATTTATTCTTTTTTATCAGTGATGTTTGGCTTTTGTGGCGTTTTCTTTATACCAAAGAGATCCTTGAGATTCAAGAAATCTTTTTTAAGGATAATACCTATACCCTGAGTGTTCAGACTGTTGCGTGTGAAGTATCTGTCGTTAGTCTGGTTATACACTCTGATGGCAAAGTTGCCATTTGGTACAATGAGGTATCTTAAATCGAAATCTCCAATGAAGCTTGTTGTAGCATTTGCATTGTCTCGATAGCCGAACTGTCCGTTGAAGAGCAGTCGGTTGTTGAGCATTCGTCCACTGAGCAGACCTTCGTATTCGGCATTGTTCCAACCTTCATCGCCAGTAGAGATGTTTGCACCGAAGTTCCAGTTGGTGTTATTGATAACGCTACTTAACACGGTGTTTATCTGTTGACTTACAGTGCCGCTGAGGATGCTCTGCATAGCCAATGATGTTTGGCTGTATTGTTGTGTTCCGTTAATATTGGCATTGTTGTTGCCCATAGTGTAGAAACGTCCAACGGCAAGGAGATAGAGAACCTGCTGGTTCATCTCTTCTTCACTGTTGATAAGACTGAATATCATTTGCTTGGCATCGTCGTTGACGGTAGGTAGGTCGAGTCCGAAGCCCACTTTTGGTGCGCTTGGTGTACCTGTGATGTCCATCAAACAGTTAACACGTATGTTATTGTTAGTGAAGCTTCTACCTATGTTGAGGTCGCTAAGACTTACACCTGCAACGCTATGAACGGCTTTGAGGTTTAGTGACGCGTTGTATGGGTCGCCACCAAATGATATTGATCCTCCTTGTTGGAAGAGGAATTCTTTCTTTATGACATTCTGTATGGTGAGCTTGTATGTACCATGATCAATGAGGTAGTTGCCATAAATGTCAAAGCCTCCTTTATTATAATAGGTGGCACGAAGACCTCCGTTACCGTTTAACGCAATATAATCTCCTGACTGCTGATCCATGAGCAGACGTAGGGTGGCGTCTGGGGTCATATTAATGAGGAGGTTAAGATAAAGGTTTGATGGAATATTCAGCACCTTATGGCTGTTATCACCTTTGTTCTTATTACGCAGGCTGTCGGTTGGTATGTCTCTTGAGTTCCAATGAATGAACTCCTGACTTGTTAACGATGCATTGTTTGCTGCATTATATACAATCTGGCTGCCTTTCTCAGGTGTTGCCTTTACATTGATAAGAACCTCACCGTCTTTTCTTCCATCTATGGTGCAATTACCTGTAGCATAGGCTGTTCCGTAGAAGGTGTTGTCGCCAAACTCGTGTGTGTCGTAGGCAAGGAGATTCTTTGCCTCTACGTTGAGATAATATTTGAAGTTTGTAAGATGTTCGTGGTCAACACTTCCTGTTAGAATACCAATGTTGTTGTTTCGGTCATATACGGTATCTTTTTGGAAATAGATATGGTCTGGAACAATCAAGACGGTATCATTGATCATCTCATAGGTAGTGTTGAGACTTGAAATGGTGATAGGACCATTGGCAACAACTTTACCTGTGAGGTTGATGTTGTTGAGTGGTCCGTAAACTCTAACGTTTCCTGCTACGGTGGCCTCTACATTACGCATGAAAGAACCGCAGAACGATTCGATAAACTCAAGGCGTGTTCCTTCGGCATCAATATTCAGATCAATAGAATTGTGCTTTGGTGATACGTATCCTTTGATAAAGGTATTTTTCATACCTTCATCATGAGTGTATGCGTTGATGTTTATCTGTCCCTCTTCGTTCCAGTAGTTCACGTTGGCTTCAAGAGTTCCCATTCGTCCGTCTTGGAATCTGAAGTCTTTTACTGTGAGTTCGGCTTCTGCTTGTGGATCAGAGAATACAGACGATATGCTTGCCGTTCCACTTGCAAGACCACTGAATTTTACTGAGTGGAAATTAATAAGGTTGAGGATGTATTGTACGTCAACATCGTTGAGGTCAACCTGTATTTTGTCTCGTTTGTTCTTTGTTGCTGTTCCGTTAATGGTGAGGTGTTGCTTCTTGTGCTGAACGCTAAGATTGCTTACGTCAAGATGTCCTGCGTAATATGAGATGTCTGCAGGCTTGACGTTCCATATAGTGTCGCCAACAAGAATTTCAGATGGTAGTATTTTTACATGTGCAGCTGACAGGCCGTTTTCTGTTTTGTAGAAGTTGGCATCGCTGATAAGCTGTCCTTTGAAAAGCTTTTGACTATTGTTGTTCCAGCTTATAAGAGAATGTAATTTGTTGTCGGCTGCTTTAGTGTGAATATACCACAGAAAGTTTGGTTCATTCGGATTTATTCGTCTTAGATGAATATCTGTTGAAAGAGTATCATTAGGAGTGTTCGTACGAATGAATGATTCGTATGTTGTACCGTTGTATTTGAATTTAGGAAGCGAAGCAGTAATGTCAATAACCTTCTGTGGGTCGTTGACTTCTCCATGCAATGCTATTGGTTGCATTACTTCCAGGTTTATGCCAAGAAGTTTCTGCATCCAGTCGCTTTTTGACAGTTTTAAGTCGAGTACAAAATTGTTATTTGATTTTTTGTATGCAGGAAGTCCTGGAAGGGTAGGGAGTTTACTCCTTATTATATTAGCTATGCTTTGTGCAAGTGACGAGTAGTCGAAGGTACCCTTAATGTTTGCCATACCAAAGTCGCTTTCCATATTTACGTAATGGTAGCCTTGGTTATATCCTGAATTTAATGAGATGTTGTTCAGGCTATAATTATTGTCTTTTTCGGCAATCACTAAGTTTGTGATGTTTATGTTACCGATGGCTTTGTTTATAGAACTTCCATGGAGGTTAGCATTAACATTAAAGCTTATAGCGTTGGCAGGAAACTTATTATATAGTTTCATAGCCTTTAAGTTCAGATGATTTATTTCTGCATTGATATTTGCTGTGGCGAAATTGTTTTTCTTGCTCATCTCGCCTTTTACAGAAA
>JAFZVY010000071.1 GCA_017617575.1 Bacteroidaceae bacterium
GGCCACATGTGACCATTTCCAAAGCCTATGAGAATGGCTGAGGCATAGTAGGGTATGAAGTTCAGCTTTGCATCGCAAGAGAAATAATCGAGGATGCAAGGTCCTGCTATGAAGATGCCGAAACCGAAGGTTGATAGCACGATGCCCTCCATAGCGTTGTGTGTCAGCTTTCCCTGACTGAGTGCCTTGTTTCCGACAAGTCGGGAAACGATGAGGCCTATTGAGAGAAGAAGGAAATATGTTCCAGTACCGCTTGTTATGCCAAGATGCTCCTTGCCATAGATTGCGAGGTAGTTGCTCAATACACCCCAGCAGAAGCCGAAGAAACAGATATTGATAGCAAGGAACCAGCCACGCATGAGGAAAAAGCGGTCGAGTGAGAATTTGAAACGGGTGTTGGGTGATGGGTGTTGGGTGTTGGGGACGTCAAGCGTATATGTATTCACGAAACCTATACCTGCTATGATGAAGGCAAGCCAGAACATAAGTTGGAAGTTATGTGTGTGGGTGTAGATGAATAGTCCTATGGTTGGTGCTATGGCAGATGCAAGGTTGTTGCTCATTCCATAGAAACCGATTCCCTCGTTGCGTCGTGAGGCAGGAAGGACATCAATAGCCATAGTGGAATTTGCAACTGTCGTAGCTCCGAAAGGACCTCCGTGAAGTGTCCTGAAAATGGCGAATGCAAGAAGACTTCCGGCTATGAGATAGCTTCCGAAGAAGATGAAATACACGAAGAGCACGACGAGAAGTACGGTCTTTCTGGCAAAGTTATCCACCATATAGCCGCTGAATAGTCGTATGATAAGGGCAACGAGAGTAAATCCAGAGAGAACAAGTCCGATAGTGTCTTTTGAAGCGGAGAAAGTCTCGCTGAGATAGAGGGGTAGGAGTGGAGTTATGAGATAAAACGAGAAGAACAGGGTGAAGTTTGTAATCATCACCTTGTTGTAGTTCTTGTTCCAAAGTTTTTCCTTCTGCATAACTTTCTCCTTTTATTACTCTAATCTTAAAATTCCCCCTCGTTTCACAACGAAGGGGAACAACAACACAAACACAAATAAATCCCCAGGGCTTATTGAGACACCCGGGGCCTCTTGATATCTTATCTTATTTTACTAACGTCAATAATATATTCCATAATCCTTGCCGGTTTACGGATTAACATTGTATTGATTCTTAATATAACGTATCAAATACTTGTTTATTATCTTTTTCGTGAAGTTTCTTTCAACTTTGTTCATTAGTTCCTCCTTTTACCCAGGACCTCGAAATTCACATTGCGAATGCAATGTTAATACATTCTTTCCGTTTTTACAAGTTTTTGCCCGTAAATCTGACTATTTTCAGGGAAAAAAGTGTTTTGTCAGTCTTTCCTTTGGTTTTTTCGGATTTTTCTAGTAATTTTGCAACTTCAATACAACAATAGGGGCGTAATGAAATTTCCGCCAACAGGATATAAGCATTAATGTACGATTCTAAAAGAAATCAATACGATCAGTATGTAGTAGATCGGGAAGCCCCGCTTCTCGACTGGATGCTCTCCGTCCTTCCTGGCTCAAGAAGCAAGACAAAGGCTATTCTTCAGGGACATGGAATCAAGGTTGACGGAAAACAGGTCACTCAGTTTGACTTTCCTCTCAAACCCGGTATGAAGGTGAGCGTCAGCAAGTCGAAGAAGAACGATACGTTCAAGAGCCGTTACGTGAACATCGTCTATGAAGACCGCTGGCTTGTTGTCATCGAGAAGAAGATCGGTATTCTCTCTATGGCTGCCGGACATAGCTCGCTGAATGTGAAGAGCGTGCTTGATGACTATTTCAAGCGTACACGTCAGAAATGTTCTGCCCATGTGGTGCATCGTCTTGACCGCGATACCAGCGGATTGATGATATACGCAAAGGATATGCAGACAGAGCAGCTTCTCGAGCGCGACTGGCATGGAACGGTGTTCGACCGTCGCTACGTTGCCGTTGTAAGTGGTGAGATGGAAGAAGATGAGGGAACGATAGCCAACTGGCTTAAGGATAATGCAGCATACGTTACATACTCTTCTCCTGTAGATAATGGCGGTAAGTATGCCGTAACGCATTTCCATACGCTTAAGCGCACAACAGAGCACTCGCTTGTTGAGTTCCGTCTTGAGACAGGCCGCAAGAACCAGATACGTGTTCATACCTCGGATATGGGGCATCCTGTGTGTGGCGATATAAAATACGGCAATGGTGATGATCCTCTTCACCGACTCTGCCTTCACGCCTATGTGCTCTGCTTCTATCATCCGGTAACGGGCAAGCCGATGGAGTTTGAAACACCAATCCCGGCACAGTTCAGATCTCTGTTTAAGTAAAAAAACGGCCGATATCTTATGAGTAACTTCGGATATTACATAGCATGTCTTATCGTCATCATCATCGGCATATTCATCGTCAAGAAGGTGGTGAGCTGCATGATACGTGCGATTGTAGGCTTGATAGTCTTAGCTGTTCTTGCCTACGTATACTTCATGTATTTGAGATAAGGGCATGTACCATGTACAATTTACCATGTACAATGTACAATTAGAAGGCTTGGTTAGGTTTTTGAAAAGAATTTAAATTAAATATTAACATGCCTTTCGCATTCCGGCTCCCTCTCTACGGGAGAGGGCGGGGGGAGAGGCC
>JAFZVY010000072.1 GCA_017617575.1 Bacteroidaceae bacterium
ACTGTGGACGATACTTGTTCTTGAATGGAGTGTGACGACCACCTTCTTCCTTCTTGAGGACGTAGATAGAAGCCTTGAAGCCCTGATGTGGAGTGATAACTCCTGGGTGAGTGATAACCATACCACGCTTAACTTCCTTCTTATCGATACCACGGAGGAGGAGACCTACGTTATCACCAGCTTCACCCTGATCGAGGAGCTTACGGAACATCTCAACACCTGTTACAACTGACTTCTTGTCTTCACCGAGACCGAGGAGCTGAACTTCGTCACCTACCTTAACTACACCTGTCTCGATACGACCTGTAGCAACTGTACCACGACCAGTGATAGAGAATACGTCCTCAACTGGCATAAGGAATGGCTTCTCGATGTCACGTACTGGCTCCTGAATCCATGTATCACATGCATCCATGAGTTCCATTACCTTCTCTTCCCACTCAGGAACACCGTTGAGTGCACCAAGAGCAGAACCGCGGATGATTGGAGTCTCTGGCTCGAAGTCATACTGAGCGAGGAGGTCCTGCATATCCATCTCAACGAGCTCAAGCATTTCCTCATCGTCAACCATATCACACTTGTTGAGGAATACAACAAGACGTGGTACGTTTACCTGACGAGCGAGAAGGATGTGCTCACGAGTCTGTGGCATAGGACCATCAGTAGCAGCACAAACGATGATTGCACCGTCCATCTGAGCAGCACCAGTAACCATGTTCTTTACATAGTCGGCGTGTCCTGGACAGTCAACGTGAGCGTAGTGACGCTTAGCTGTCTCATACTCAACGTGAGCAGTGTTGATAGTGATACCACGCTCCTTCTCCTCAGGTGCGTTATCGATCTGATCGAAAGACTTTACCTCAGAGAGACCCTTCTTAGCGAGTACTGTTGTGATAGCTGCAGTAAGTGTTGTCTTACCGTGGTCAACGTGACCGATTGTACCAATGTTTACGTGTGGTTTGGTACGCACGAATGTTTCTTTTGCCATAGCTTATTTGAAATAATCTAAATTGTTATTAAATATGAAATTTCTATTGTATTTTCAAGTTACTGAAGTACATAGAGCTGTTAACGAGACTTGAACTCGTGACCTCTTCCTTACCAAGGAAGTGCTCTACCGCTGAGCTATAACAGCAGCGATGTGATGTGTAGCTTTTTTCTTTCCAGAGTGCTGGAGCGATTGAAGCGGTGGGCACAGATGGATTCGAACCACCGAAGGCGAAAGCCAGCAGATTTACAGTCTGCCCCATTTGGCCACTCTGGAATATGCCCCTCATATTTCGTTCATTCTGCTTGATTGACCGGAGCACAAGGTACTCAACCACAGCATTTTTCTTTTATCTTGAGCCTCTTGTCGGATTCGAACCAACGACCCCGAGATTACAAATCACGTGCTCTGGCCAACTGAGCTAAAGAGGCAGAAAAAAGCCGTTCGTACAAGCAACTCATACGAAACGGCTGCAAATTTAGGCATTATTTTTCAAATGCAAAATATTTTTCAGGCTTTTTTTAGCTTTTTGCCTGTTTTTCTTTGTATTTGCCCAACTGCTTCTCTAAAGCAGCGAGGCTATCGTCAATTGCTTCTTCAAATGTGTCGCATATCTTTTCGGCATACAACTCATCACCAGGAAGGGACACTGTAAGTGACGCCTGCTTGTTCATGGCTGTCTCCGGCTTTACGACCTTCAATGACACCTCGACCTTTCTTATATTGTCACAAAACTTATCCAGCTTATTCACTTTCTTCTGAATAAATTCCTGTAACTTTTCTGTTGCCTCAAAATGAATTGCTTTAACTAAAATATCCATAGTCGCTTCTTTTATTAAGGTTTATACTATATTATTCGCGCGGATGCGCTTTCTTATAAACACTTTTGAGCTCTTCAAACGACAGATGGGTATAAACTTCGGTGGTGGCAAGGCTCTGATGTCCGAGTATCTTCTGTATAGAACCGAGGTCGGCATCATTATTGAGCATAGCCGTTGCAAAAGAGTGGCGCAACACGTGTGGCGAGCGTTTCTTCTGCGTGGTCACCTGCGACAGGGCATCCTTCACAATCTTGGACACGGACGACTCCGAGATAGGCATTCCGTTCTTGTTGAGAAAGAATGCTTCGACACCACCCTGCTCCACTTCGTGGCGCTTTTGCAGGTAATGCTCTATCTGAGTGTACAATTCGCTACCGAAAGGAACGATTCTTTCCTTGTTACGCTTTCCGAGCACCTTTATCTGGCTCATGCCGAGGTCAACCCTCGCATCCGTGAGCCCGATGAGTTCGGCGCGTCGAATACCTGTCTCATAGAACATCATCACTATCGTGCGGTCCCTCACTCCCTCAAACGACTCATCGTCCTTTGTCAAGTCAAGCAACCTGTCCATGTCTGCCTCCCTTACGAAAGTAGGTAGGACTTTTTCTTTCTTCGGACCTGAAATCTTGACCATTGGATTTACATCCACCAAGTTCATCATCCTCAGATATCGATAGCACGTCCGGAGGGCACTCAGATGACGATTCACGTTTGCCACGGCATAGTGTCGCTCGTCCATCATATAGACTATCCATTCTCTCACGTCCGAGGACGTTACGGAGCCGAAAGTCCACTTGCTTCCAAGACTGTCCATGAAACGCTGAAAATCGTTCAGGTCATCCGCGTAGCTCTGAATAGTGCGTGGCGAATAGTTCTTTTCCGATCTCAGGTATTCAAGAAATGAATCAACCCATGTCTCCATCTTTACGTCGTTGAAGTGACTTGCGTCTTTAATTCGCGACTAAATTAGGACATTTTCCGTCAACAACCAAATTTTTGGCGGACTTTTTTACAAAAATTTTTCTTTAGCTTACTCTCTTCCCCAAGGATTAGTCCTCGTTGAGGTGAAGTTGATTAACATAGATAGCGTGCTGCATCTTGATACGCTTAACAACAGATGGCTTATCAAACTGCTTGCGGTTTCTAACTTCCTTAATCACGCCAGTCTTTTCAGACTTTCTCTTGAACTTCTTGAGAGCCTTCTCAATGTTCTCGCCTTCTTTTACAGGTACGATAATCATTCGATTCTTTGTTTTTGATTGTTTATAAATAAATAATGTATTGTTTCGCAGACGTCTATACATTCGGTAACGAATGCACAGAGTCTAACGGGGTGCAAAATTACTGCAAACTTTTGAATTGACAAAATTTTTATGGCTTTTTAAATGTCAATCAGTTATTTTCTTGTGATTTAAAGGGATTTAAGGGGTGTTTTTGCTATTTTCCGTACTAAAAAGTTCAAACTGGACGTTTGAAAGCATTATGCATAGTACATTTTCCATATCTTCACGTTATGTCCCTCACGTCAAGACACAATTCATGTGTAAAATTCTTCGGCAACCCTTCGTAAACCCTTCGTATCAGCTTCGTAAGCCTAACGCTATTTTTCATAAGAATTAGAAGTTTCGCTTCAAAATTACGAAACAAATATACAAAACAATTTCTCTTTTTGCAAATATTGTCCTTCGTTTTTCTTCAATAATTGTTCATAAAATTTCAAGCACATAAAAATCGTCACGAAGGAGTGTAATGTGAAGATTGCAAAAATACGCCAAATCAATTTAACATTCAAATTTGAACTCACCCTTTGTCATCATCCTCCACAATGAGTCCTCAATAGCTCCTCAATTCCGCCACAAGTCTTTTAAAATACAAAAGGAACAAACAGCCTTACCTCCAATTTTCATAATTCAATATTATCAAAACGAAAACGGCAATAAATCCCAATGCTATATGTTTATAGTTCCTCCGTCATGACTCCGCTATGACTCCGCTATGAGTCCGCTATGCCTCCGCTATTTAGCAGAGATATAGCAGAGATATAGCAGAGAAATAGCGAAATCACGACGAAGGTAGAGCGTAATAAGTCTCATCTTTGCCCCTACCTTCACATGCTTATTTTGGTAACACTTTTTGCCGTTAATTCTGCAATACGAAATCAATCCATGTGGAACATCTCTGGGAGCGGTATGCTGATAGGGCTGTTGTCTGGATTCGTCTCCATGATGTCAGCCATGTAAGCCCACCACTTCTGGCAAATCTCTGTTCCGCCAAGGTCTTGACTGCCACCCTCGCCTTCCAGTTCCTGATAGGCGAAGAGGATGTTTGTCTCCTCATCAAGGTAAATGCTATAGTTACGAACGCCTGACTCACTCAAGAGTGCCTTGAGTTCAGGAAAAAGATTAGCGTGACGACGCTTGTATTCCTCCTTGCACCCTGGCTTGAGGAACATCTTGAATGCTTGTCTTTTCATGAGATTTTGAGTTTTTAAGTTCTTAAGTTTGTGAGTTTTTTGAGTTCTTGAGTTTTTTGAGTTATTAAGTATGCAGAAAAATGGATAGATTGGGGCAATAGCCAAGGACAGCTATTGAAACACTACGCTCCTTTGCCATTATGTTCCGGATGGACGCCCCCTTCGGGGGATGGGGGGCTTTAATGTATTATTACCATGGTTGCCCCGAATCCATATTGCTGGAAGGAAGCATCTTGATATTCACAACTCTTGTACTTGTCCTTGAGAGTGTCGATGAGAGCCTTGCGAAGCGCACCCTCACCCTTGCCGTGGATGAAGACTATCTTGCGACCCTTCTCGCGAATATGCTCGTCCATGGTACGAGTGAACACGGAGAGCTGGTAGTCCTTGATGGCACGGGCGTCCATGCCCTTGGTTGTCTCAAGCACCTCGTGGGCGTGAAGGTCAACCTCAAGTATCTCGTTCTTCTGTTGCTGGCGCACCTGACGTGCCTGAAGCTTGTCCTTCTCACGTGCAGCCTTGTCGCCCTCAAGTCGGGCAATACGGTCCTCAAGCTTGTGGACAAGCATCTCAAGGCGCACGATACGTGCCTCAAGGTTCTCGTCAAGCTCAGCATCATCCTTGCCGCCCTGTGCTGCGCCCTTGGAAGCAAGATACTCGCGACCGTCCACACGCTCTGGCTGTGGTGCCTCTTTATGCTGTGGAATCTCAAAATTGTAAGCGTTGGTAGTGATGACCACGAGGTCGTCCTGAAGACAAGGAATCTCGAAACCGTCCTCGTCCTCTACCAATACTATTCCTCCTGGCTTGAAAGCCTTTACCACGCCACCTCCCACATCGTTGAGGAAGCGTACTTTATCTCCTTTTTGCACTTTTTAACAATTTTTTCGTTATTTTTTGCTCACATAGTATATGTCGTGAGCATTTTTTCACGCATTTATTTTGCAAAATTAAGGTTTTTGGGTACAATGAACAAGGATAACACCTATTTTTCTTCAAATTATTTTTGTATATATGAAACATATTGTACCTTTGCACAAAACAAAGAAAAATGTGCGGATTTAATAATCCGTCACATCATCTCATGACATATATATGACAGAAAGAACAAGACTATTTGATGCGAGCAAGGACTCGTCATTAATTGACCTAATTGAGCGTTCCATTAAGGAGAACTGGAATAAGCCTGCTTATACCGACTATGGAACCAACACTAATTACTCATTTGAGGACGTTGCACTTGACATAGCTCGCTTGCATACTCTCTACGCAAAATTCGGAATTCAGAAGGGCGACAAGATTGCCCTCTGCGAAAAGAACAGCACCCACTGGGCTGTTGCTTTCCTATCTATTATCACATACGGAGCTGTTGCCGTACCAGTATTAGCAGACTTCAGCGTTGAGCAGATTGCAAACATCTACCAGCACTCTGAGGCTAAGCTTCTCATCTCAGGACGCAATAACTTCAACATCAAGGAGACTCTCAACATCGTTGACTGGAAGTTCTTTGAGGATGACGACAAGTATGCCGACATCTATGCTGCCATGGAAGCAGTTAATGTTTCAAAGGATACCATCAGCTATGAGCGAGAGGACGGCGAGGCACTTGCCGTACTCAGCTACACAAGCGGTTCTACTGGACGTAGCAAGGGCGTTATGCTTCCTTACCGTTCAATGTGGTCAAACGTGTTGTTTGCCGACGAGCGACTTGGATTGCCAAGGGACAGCAAGACTCTTGCTATCCTCCCTATGGCTCACATGTACGGCTTCGCGTTCGACTTCATGTATGAGTTCTGTATCGGTGCCCACGTGCATTTCCTCACAAAGGTGCCAAGCCCAGCCATCGTAATCAAGGCGTTCAACGACGTCAAGCCAGACATCGTGATTGCCGTGCCTCTCATCATCGAGAAGATTGTGATGGGCAAGGTGTTCCCTGTACTCAAGAAACCTCTCATGAGGGTACTCACAAAGGTGCCATTCATCAAGAGAATCGTATATAACAAGGTCAAGGCTCAGCTTGAGAATGCCTTCGGTGGCAACTTCTACGAGGTTATCATCGGTGGTGCGGCATTCAGCAAGGAGGTGGAGGATTTCCTCCGCAAGATACATTTCCGCTACACAGTAGGTTACGGTATGACTGAGTGCGGTCCTATCATCTGCTATGAGGACTACGGACGCTTCCGCAAGGGCTCATGCGGTAAGCCTGCTCCACGTATGGAGGTGCGCATCCTTAGCGACAACCCACACAAGGTGGCAGGTGAAATCGTGACACGCGGTACTAACGTGATGCTCGGTTACTTCAAGAACCCAGAGGAGACGGCAGAGGCTATAGATGCAGAGGGATGGCTCCACACAGGTGACCTCGGAACAATGGACAAGAACGGTAACGTGTTCATCCGTGGTCGCAAGAAGAACATGCTCCTTGGTGCTAACGGCCAGAACGTATATCCAGAGGAGATTGAGGACACAATCCTCGGTCAGGGTATCTTCGAGGAGACAGTCGTTGTTCAGCGTGGCGAGAAGCTCGTGGCACTTGCCTACATCTCTGAGACACGTCTCAAGGAGAACGACCTCACAATGGAAGAGGTGAAGAAGAACCTCAACACTTACCGTAATGAGCTTAACGCCATTCTCCCTAAGTTCGCTAACTTGGCATCCATCGAGATGATGAGCGAACCTTTCGAGAAGACTCCAAAGCAGAGCATCAGAAGGTATCTGTATAAATAATAAAGTAGAAAACGTAGTAAAAAAGGAGTAAAGAAGAGTAAAAAGACGACAGCCCGTATGGATTGGATGGCAAATCTTTGATGTCAAACGTATGCATACCAGAGCATTTATCCGGAAGCATAAATGACATTTGCGATTAGACAATCGTCTCTTTACTCCTTTTTACTCCTTTTTACTACATCTAACTACGATATAATAGGAGAAAGACATGAACAACAAACTGAAGAGCGACTCCCTACTTGAGATTCTTGAAAGGACATTCAAGAAGGACTGGAAGAAGCCAGCATATTCCGACTATGGGTCTGACACGTCATTCACATACGGTGACGTGGCAAAGAATATGATGCGCCTACACGCCATCTTCAAGGAACTGGGCTTGCAAAAGGGCGACCACATAGCTCTGTGCGACAAGAACAGCAGCCGATGGGCGATTGCAGCTCTCAGTATCATCACATACGGTGGAGTACTCGTACCTATCCTGCATGACTTCAGCAGTGAGCAGGTTAAGAACATATATGAGCACTCCGACTCAAAGCTTATGATTTGCGGTGCGAAGTTGGGAACAATATTCCCAGATGCACTCGACATCACCAACTTCTCGTTCTTCGACGGACGCAAGACACCGGAACTAAGCGAATGGAGAACACTCAAGCGCACGAAGATTTCCTTCTTCAGGGAGAACCCGGATGACCTCGCTCTCATAAGCTACACCAGCGGTTCTACGGGACGCTCAAAAGGTGTAATGATTCCTTACCGTGCAATATGGGCAAACGCTAAGTTCGTGGACGAGTTCTTCAGCATCAAGCGTAATGCCGAACTGCTTCCACTACTCCCTATGTCCCACATGCTGGGCTTTGCCTTTGAGTACATGTACGGAACGTGCATCGGTGCACATATACACTTCCTAACCAAGATACCAAGCCCTAAGATTGTGCTTCAGGCTTTCCAACAGGTTAAGCCTATAATGATAGTGGCGGTACCTTTGGTAATAGAGAAGATAGTGCAGAGCAACGTGTTCCCAGTCATCCGTACACACAAGATGCGCTTCTGGCTTGGCATACCACTCATCAATAACTTTATTTACTGGCAAATCAAGAAGAAGCTCATGGCTGGCTTCGGCGGCAAGATAATGCAAGCCGTAATAGGTGGTGCTGCTCTCAACAAGGAAGTGGAGGAACTGCTTAGCACCATCCACTTCCCATATAGCGTAGGCTATGGAATGACGGAGTGTGCTCCACTTATCTGCTTTGACCTCACAAAGAACTTCCGACAAGGCTCATGTGGTCGTGTCATTCAAAGGATGGAGGTAAAGATTGACAGTAGCGACCCACACAACGTGCCTGGCGAGATACTAACGCGAGGCATGAACGTAATGCTCGGCTACTACAAGAATCCGGAGGATACAGCAGAGGCAATAGATAGCGAAGGCTGGTTGCACACAGGTGACCTCGGAACACTTGATAAGGACGGTTACCTCTTCATTCGTGGTAGGAAGAAGACCATGCTCTTAGGTGCAAACGGTCAGAACATCTACCCAGAGGAGATTGAGGACAAGATTATCTCCCTGACCAACTTCGAGGAGTGCGTCGTCGTGCAGAGAGGTGAGAAGCTCGTCGCTCTCGTATACATATCAGAGAAGACGATGAACCAGAAGAACCTAACTCATGAGTTCATCATCAACAATATAGATATGTACAGAAAGAACATCAACGATGCTCTTCCTAAGTTCGCTAACATATCCTCAATTGAGCTTAAAACAGAGGAGTTTGAGAAGACTCCGAAACGAAGCATAAGACGATACCTATATAAATAACAAAAAGACTGATGAGGTTATTCCTCATCAGTCTTTTTGTTATTTAATTACCCGATCTTTAGCTTATTAAGTATATAGTCATTAGCATATTAAGCATCCACCATTTAGCTTATTACGCATGCAGCCATTAACATATTAAGCATTCGTCACTTAGCTTATTACGCATGCAGCCATTAACATCTTAAGCATCCGTCACTTAGCATATTACGCACCCGACCTTTAGCTATTTGTTAATCAAGTACGGTACTATCACGAGAGATGAGAACAACTGCACCAGCCTCATCTGTCCTATTGTGAGGGCAAGTTCTTCCCTATTACTCAGGAATGACGGAAGTATATGGATAGAGTCCCTTGAATGGGTGCGTGAAGGTTGTGTCCGTAGCTGTGGTGTCACACTTTACGAAGCTGGCGTTACGGTCACAATGTATTTCGAGGAGGGACTTGCATCTGCGGAAGATATTATCCTTGACGTACTTCACAGATGGTGGGATGGTAATGGAGCGAAGCATAGTACATTCACCGAAGGCTTCCCAACCGATGTGTGTCACGTTGGTTGGGAGAATAATTGTCTCCAGACCGTCGCATTCGCAGAACATATCCAGTCCTATCTGGTTCTTGATGGTAAACATCCTTGTGACGTAAGCCTTGTGAGGTATTACTTCCTCTTGCCAACAGTCACTCCACTCGTGGCAGTCAGTGTACTTTTTGTGCTCGTCGCTGAACTCCCAATACTCATTGTAAACATCCTTTGAGGCGACTATGCTTGCAGCACTAAGGTCAAGCGACGATAGCACTCCGCGCTTCTCTATAGGTACGTCAACCTTGGCTCCTCCCGAGAGGTCTCGTAGGAGGCGAATGTCCTTGCCGTTGATTGGGCCGATAACTTTGAGCGAACCGAGGTTGTCGTAGTCCTCCGCTGTGATGTAGTCCGAGAGAGTGCCCGGCTGGGTAAGTGTGACTGTCTTCTCCGTGAACTGTTCCTTGTGCTCAGGCATAATACCGAGTATCATCTCCCATGAGTCGTGTTCCGACTGGCGTCCTATTTCAGGGAAGATGCGGTAGTAACCGTCATGGTAGCCGTACCAACCTAGGTTGAAGTGGAAGAAATCGCTATCATATCCATCTATGATGAACGCATGACCCCATCTACCCACCATTACTGGGCGGTCGACATCCAGTTCACTACGAAGTGCGCGCAACATTTTGCCCTCCTCTTGGTTATTACAGAAGATCATCTTGCGTGAATAACCATAGTGAGTGACAAATGACCTCTTACAGAACTGCATGTTAGCAGATGTACGCTCAAGTCCAAAGTCCGCCTCGAACAGCAGTCCGTTGATGGCGAGGAAGCGGTCAGGTGCGATGAGACGTCGTGTGGTACTATTGTAAATTGAGCAGTCAGTTGGCCAGTTGAGGTGCATACCCTCCACGTTGATGCGGAAAACATAACCATTGTCGTCTGGTCGATAGAAGAGATATTTTCCATGAGTGTACTCAGGCCACTTGTGGTAGTACATCATCTGCGTGGCAGCCGTTGGTACACAACCAGCCACCCTCATACCTCTCTCGCCAATGATGAGCATGTCGAACTTCTGCTGACCGAAGACTACTGTCTTCAATCGCTTCTCGCCTGTGAAGCCTTCATATCCGTTATATGTAACTGAGTCCTTCCTCAACTGATGAAGCACTTGTGTGTAGTAGGCAAAGATGTCACCGTCCACTACTCCGTCCTTGTCGGGATATATTGCCGACTCGGTGCTGTACGCCAGCACAGGGTTGGGTAGTATGTCGTCATACTTGTCACGTGCGAGTATGACGAAGGATGGCTTCTTAGTAGAGGTGAGGACCACGAAGTCGTCCGTTTCCTTCACCACCCTCATTGAGTATGGGTTGTATTGACAATGCTCCGTGAGGAAGGTTTTCGCATATTTCTCATAGTCCCTCTGTGCTTGAACTGCAACGGAGAGAAGCATAAACATAAAGGTGATTGTTATTCGCATAGTAGATGTGTTATAGTATTAACGAGCAGTAGGATATAGTAAAAAGGTGTAAAGGGACGTAAGTCCTTGGTGGATTGGTGAGTAGTAGCTTGGTGATGTGGCATCGCCTTCTTACTCATCTTTACTTCACCTTTACTCCTTTTTACTTTTCTATTATAAGACGCTCACGTCACCGTTACGAGGCGGTCACGTCTCAGTTATGAAGTGCTTACTTCAGCAGCTTTGCAACGGCTGACTTGTTCTTGCGAAGTCCCTTGGCAACAGACTGTGCGTTGAGTCGCGCGCCCTTGAGAGACGTGTGCGTGTGGTCGTGGTTGAAGTACTCGGCAGCCTTTATCTTGCCAAGCTTGTCCAGTGCATCAGCCGTCAGGTTGTGAACGTCAATGAACTCTACTCCGCACTCATCAGCCACTTGCTTGTCCCACTCTGGGATGTAGCCGTCATTGCGACGCTCGATGTAGAGCTTACCTTTCTTCTCCTTCACCGGATAGTAGCGACCTCGCACCTCTCCCTTACCCTCGTGCCACTCGTTACGTGGAGTGAATGAAAGGACGATAGGTGTTGCCCCCTTCTCCTGACAGTCGCGAACCATCTTCCTAATGTACCAGCCAAAGGAGTAGACGACCTTGTTCTTGCCGCTACTCTTCATGTGATACACGTGGCTCGTGTCGTTGGCACATGGGATGACTCCTCGTTCCTTGTCGCGGTCTATGCCACCGATGTCGTTGTGACCGTACTGTATGAAGACGATGTCACCCGGTACTAATGAGTTGTACACTTCCTCCCATCTTTCCTCCTCAAGATATGTGCGAGTTGAACGTCCAGCCTTTGCCTGGTTCTGGAACACGCACTTGGTTGAGTCGAAGACGGTGTATGCCTGAGAGCCCCATCCCCACATACCGTCGAGGTCCTTGTCATAGTTCTTTCCTGTGCTGTCGCCACATAGGAAGACCATCGGCTTGCCCTTTTGACGCTTCTGGTCGCAACGCTTAGGAACGACGCGGTCGTTCATTGCATCCTTGAGCACCTTGACACGTGGGTCTGTGCAGGCAGCCAGTCCTTCGGCAGCACTACGTGCATTCATCATGGCACCGAAGGCTGAACTGTGTATCTTGTCAATGTAGAAGTGATAGTCGGTCTTCCATCTACCATACGACTCAAGCTTCTTTGCGGAGATGTCATTGAGGTCGATGAGTGGACAGTCCATCTCCTTTGCAATAGCAAAGATGGCTGGTGTGAAGTCCTTGAGCTTGCGCTGTATCCTTGTGGAGTCGGTTGGCTCGTAGGCGTTGCGTGGAGTGAGGGTGAACAGGATAGGCGTTGCACCCTTAGCACGGATGTCGTTGATGAAGCGACGGGTGTATCCTCCAAAGGTGTATACCGTCTCCTGCTTCTTTGACACCTTATTATATATAGAGATGGAGTCGTTAGATATGCTAAGTTCCCCCTGTGGACGATAGCTGGAACGTGCACGGATGGAGTCGATTGGTCCGTTGTCGTTGTGACCAAGTTCTAGGAAGACGAAGTCCCCCGGCTTAATAGCAGCGAGGACAGGTTGCCACAGTGTGTTGTAGAAGGTACGAGGTGATGTGCCACCCAGTGCGTGGTTCTCTACCGTCACCTTGTCTTCGTTGAAGAACTCGTGTGCATAGTAGCCCCATCCCCATTGTCCGTTGTCACCGTTGCCTCGTGTTCCAGTACGCATGGTGGAGTTGCCTACGAGGAAGAGCACTGGATTGTTGCCCTTACGGGAAGAGCCCGGCACAGGTCTCGCCTGGTTGGCTATGTCGAGGGAATCAGCTGTAAGGTCACGTACACCGTTGATGTCGAGCCATATTGCCTCGTTCTTGTCCTGAGCATAGGACGCTGATGTGAAGAATAACGACTGAAGCATGGCGAAGCCTACTGCCGCAATTGTCTTGGTTGTAGTTAGTTTGTTCATAAGATAAAATACCCAGATGATGGGAGGAGCTATCCTCCGCTTACTGGGGGTGATGTATAGTTAATGATTAATAATCAATAAATGAGTGGCGCGCCAAGTATGGCGCGGCAAAGGAGACAGCTGGAGCAGAGCAGAGCGCCAAGGACGGCGCTCAAGGCTGACTCACTGCTGCCAAGAGGCGCACCAATAGCGGCGCGATGGAAGAGACAGCTGGAGCAAAGCAGAGAACCAAGGACGGCGCTCAAGGCTGACGCACTGCTGCCAAGAGGCGCACCAATAGCGGCGCAGCGGAAGAGACAGCAGGAGCAGAGCAGAGCGCCAAGGACGGCGCTCAAGGCTGACGCACTGCTGCCAAGAGGCGCACCAATAGCGGCGCAGCGGAAGAGACAGCAGGAGCAAAGCAGAGCGCCAAGGACGGCGCTCAAGGCTGACGCACTGCTGCCAAGGAGGCGCGCCATACTTGGCGCGCTGGGCTGGCGCGAGCTATGGATGAAGCAAGGCTGCTGCTACCAATGATGGAACGGGTGCACTACTTGGCAAGCTGGGGCACAACTCTCCCTACCTCGCCTTCGAAGTTGGGAGTGAAGATGCCTTTGCCTATGTTGGCACTTATCTCATCTATTGACCAGAAGCGACCACCATCGGTCTCGGCACTTGGATGGATAGCTCCGTCGTAGGTTGTCTTGTGTACAAAGACGAGTTCCTTCTCCCTTGATGACTCGAACACGTAGGTACTGATGCGTTCAGGGGTGAAGTCCTCTATGCCAAGCTCCTCGCGCACTTCACGGCGAAGAGCTTCCTCTACACACTCGCCAAGGTCAACGTGGCCTCCCACTGCGGTGTCCCACTTGCCAGGCTGTATGTCCTTCCAGTCGGGACGCTTCTGAAGGTATAGCTCACCCTTGCTGTTGAATACATGAAGATGAACCACCGGATGCAAGAGCTTGCTACCACTGTGGCACTCACCACGTGTCGCGGCACTAACTATGTTGCCATCCTCATCAACCACGGGGAACATCTCCTCCATATTATCCTTGCCTGTTGCTATCATATTGCGATGCTATGTGATTAGTAGTAATGAATGCACTATGGTATCAATAGCGATGAGTCTCCGTAACTAAGGAAGCGGAAGTCATGCGCCAGTGCATAGTCGTATATCTTGTGCCAATCGCCCTTGACGAACGCAGAGACGAGAAGCAGGAGTGTGCTCTGTGGCTGGTGGAAGTTGGTCACCATACGCTTCACGATGTGGTACTCGTAGCCCGGAGCAATGATAATCTGCGTGCTGGAGTGCAGCACCTCCATATTGTGACGGTCGAGGTAAGAGAGGAGAGCCTTCAAGGCGTCAACGGTAGTCATTGGCGACTGTCCGCTGTTCTCGCATCTCTCTGCATACTCGTAAGGCATCCACTGCTCTACGTGCAGCTCTTCGCCATCACCACTTTCCGTGCCTTTGGCTTTCAGTTCCTCGCTCTTCAAGCCCATGTAGTAGAGGCTCTCGAGGGTGCGTACACTCGTCGTTCCGACGGCAATAGCCTCGCCACCGTGTGACAACAGCTTCTCAATCGTCTGTCTACGCACTGCCACATGCTCTGTGTGCATGTCGTGGCCGCCTATCTCCTCGCTCTTCACTGGCTTGAAAGTACCAGCTCCAACGTGTAGGGTAAGCTCCTCGCGTTCAATTCCAGCCTCATCAATGGCGCGGAGAACACGCTCTGTGAAGTGAAGTCCTGCCGTAGGAGCAGCCACACTTCCCTTTATCTTTGAATAGACCGTCTGGTAGGTCTTCTTGTCGGATTCCTGTGTCTCACGGTTGAGGTAAGGAGGTATCGGCAACTCGCCCACTGCGTCGAGAAGTTCTGCCCATGAGTACTCACCGTCCCATGTGAATTCAACTACGTGACTTGTGCCGTGCAAGCCTTTGCGCTCACAGGCAAGAGTTACGATGTCGCCGCTTGGCATACTAATCTCACGGTATAGCTTGCCTTCCTTCCACTTCTTGAGGTTACCTACGAGGCAGTACCACTGTACGCAGCCCTTTGAAGAGAAGTTGACCTGATAGTCGTTTGGCATTGCAGGTTCAAGGCAGAACACCTCTATCATGGCACCTTGCACACCGTCCTGTACCTGAGCCTTGCGGAAGTGAAGTCTCGCCTGAATGACCTTGGTGTTGTTGAACACCATGAGCGCACCTGTTGGCAGGTACTTAGGCAGTGAAGTGAAGACGTCCTCGCTCACTACACCTTTGTTGTATATAAGCAGCTTACTGCTGTCGCGCTCAGCTAATGGGAACTTAGCTATGCGCTCGTCTGGTAGCGGATAGTTGTACTCCGCTATATGTATGTTCTTAGGACTAATCATGTTGAATGTATATTATATAATCGATAATCCATGCCTTAGGAACAGAGCCACTTCCCCATTACCTCAGGCACAAATCCCTAACTACCTGTGTCAAGAGAAAGCTATTTTATAGCTTTCAAATAACGAACTTAACCTCCTTGAACTCGTACCTTACCGTGTTGCCTGTGTCAAAGCGGAGAACGAGATGACCCGTAGGCTCAACACCTGCAATCTCTGCCATGAACTCGCCACGCACGTCACAGTAGCGATGCAGTCCTGTGCGACGGTAGAGGTTAGCCATGTATTGCGCTTCGACCTCGGCGCGCTTGCCACTACGCACAAGCTCATAGTATTCGCAGAACAAGTCCACCACCTCAGTAAGGAGTACGCTCGCATCGGTGTCCGTTCCCGTTATCTGTTTCAGCGAAACAGGGTTTGGCGCATCACTTGTGAACACGGTCTGGTTCACGTTGATGCCCGTGCCGATGATGCAGTTGGAGATGGTCTTGCCCATAAGGTCGCACTCGATGAGCGTTCCGCAAATCTTCCTGTCGCCCACATATATGTCATTAGGCCATTTGATGGTTACCTCATCCTCCCTTCCTGCCTTGGCGATGCGTCGGCTCAGCACTTGCTGTATGGCGAGCGCCATGCACTCCGACAGCACAAACTGCTCTGACGGCACGATGAACGAAGGATGGCAGAGAAGGGAGAACAATAGGTTCTTACCTGCCTCAGACTCCCATGTGTTGCCAGCCTGTCCCCTGCCAGCCGTCTGCTCGTATGCAGTTACGAGCGTGATGCCCGGCAGTGACTCACCGCTCTCAAGCATATCGCGGACAAAGGTGTTCGTGCTATCTACCTTAGGAAGGTTTATCTGATTAAGCTGTTCCATTTGCTTACTGTTAACTCTGTTCTTGGTTAATTGGAGTAAAGGGGAGTAAATAGTAATCAATAGGAGTAAAGATACGTTACCAATGTAGGAACCAAGCAAGCAAACAGACTATCGTCCCTTTACTTCCATCTACTCCTTCTTATTCCTATTTACGACAAGTGAAAGCCACTACCTGCTCACCACCTCGTCCACCTTCACGTCATGAGGCTCGCAAGGTATCTCATCCATCCTCTGGAACGGGAAGCACACTCCAATCTTCATTGCGTTCACGAGGCGAGGCAACAGGCGGTCGTAGTAACCCTTACCACGTCCGAGGCGGTGACCAAAGTCATCGTATGCCATGCCCGGAACTATTGCGAGGTCTATCTTGTGGTACTCACTCTCCGGGAACACACTGCCCGTTGGCTCCATGATGCCGTACGAGCCGACTGCGAGTGAGTCGCGTCCTTCGTACACTCTCAGTTCGAGGTCGTCGCCCACCACTACTGGCAGGAGGATGGTCTTCGACATCATCTCGGCTCGACGGATAAGTATCTCCGTACTCACCTCATCGGGCATGGCGTAATAAAGGAGAACTACCCCGGCAGCCCTCCATGCACCGTCCATCACAATGCTTTCGCACAGGGAGTCGGACATGTCGAAAAGCTCTGCCTGCGAGTAAACCGCTTTCCTCTCACGTATGATGCGCCTGAGTTCCTTCTTATCCATAGTTTAGAGATGAGCCTTTACCTTATTGATTAGCTCCTCGTACTCAGCATCGGAGAGATAGACCTTTCCAGGGTTCATCTGGAACGTGCCACCGTAGTCGGGACCGTCAACGTACTTAGGAGCAAGGTGGAAGTGTAGGTGACAGAGCTTGTCGCTGTAAGCACCGTAGTTAATCTTCTCTGGGTTGAAAGCTGCCTGTATTGCGCGTGTCACACGGCACACGTCTGCCATGAATGCATTGCGTTCCTCGTCGCTGAGTTCGTTGAGGTCATTAACATGACCGTTGTATGCTACCAAGCATCGACCCCTGTAAGTCTGCTCCTTGAAGAGGAACACACGTGATACTGCGAGGTCAGCTATCTTAATCATCAGATTGTCGTATGTGTCAGTACAATACAGACAAGTCTTTGGGTCACTATACATAATCTATTCTATTTTAAGTTGTCCGCAAAGTTAGCAAAGATTAAGGAGAAACGAGAGTAATTGAGCCAATTATTTTCAAACAGCGAGCCAAATAGCCTCTCCGCTGCCGACAGCCCGCCATTCCACTGACTCCACGACACATTTCCAACGGGAGGCAAAACAGCGCATAGCACACCTATTGACGAGCGTCAAATAGAGAGAATAAAATGGAGAAAATAGGGCTTTAGAGCCATTCATAGTAAAAATGTGGTTTTTCGGTCAATTACCCCCTACTTTAACGATTAGTAGCAAACTTAGTGAGTTGTTAGTAGGAAAGTCACTAAGTTTCCTACTAACGACTCACTAAGCCTTTAGTTAGGGGTTATACAGTACAATAGTTATGACTTAATGCACATGGATACAAAAAGACCAATCAGTAATTAACTACCAGCTCCTCTTGTGGCCAGTGGAGGACGCTCCGCATCCTCCCCTACCCATTCCCCACAAACCCAACAGAGAGCACAGAGGAAAGATAGCTGATGCATCTCTTTGTCCTCTGTGCTCTCTGCGTTGAAAAGATAACGCCCTCCGTATTTGATGGAAAGCTATTCGTCATTCACCCCCAAGTGCGTTGGTGGTGCTTGTGATTGTTGCTTACTCTTCCTCCTCGTCGTTGTCAGCACCCATGTTCTTCAGGTTCTGAACGAGGATGTTTGCTTGTGACATGCCGAAGAGCTTCTCGTTGGCTCGCTTCTTAGCGTTAGCTACTGAAGATGACGACGTGTTAAGGAGAACCGTGATGTCCTTCACCGTGAAGTTGAGTCGGAGAAGAATACAGATGATAAGCTCGTGCTGCGAGAGAGTGTCGCACTGCATCATTGCCATGAAGAAGTGTGGCAAGTACTGACGCACTATGAGCAACAGTTCGTCGATGTCCGCATTCGTCATATGCTCCTTGACGCTATGTGGCTTGAGGATGTCACGCATACCCAGTATGAAAGGAGTGTTGAGGAGTGCTGCCTCGTCATCCTTCGACTTGAGGTCCTTGTACTTGGACTTCAGGTCAGCAACCTCCGACAGCTTAGCACGTCGGAACTGCTCATACTCCTGCTTCTGCTCCGTGAGGTCCTCTACGACATGGACGTACTCCGTCTTGGTCTTCTCGTAGGAATCATTTAGCGTCTCAAGCTCCTCCTCCTTGGAAGCAGCATAACGTTTGTGCAGGTAGTAGAGTGCCACGACAACTACGATGAACACGAACACTGCGAAGACAAGTAGCAGTGCGTTCAGCTTTGCCTCGGCTCGCTTCTCATCTGCAATGCGCTGCATTCGTGAGTAGTCGTACATTGAAGTTGCCTGTTGTGCAGCATCAATCTGGTTCTGTGAGAGACGTTCGTCAAGAGCTAACTCCTGAAGTCGTGTGAAGTTGATGACCGAATCGACGATGCGTCGTTCGCAATACACCTCGGCAAGTCCCTTGTAGGCGTTGAACTCGCACTCTGGGTATGCAAGAAGCTTTCTGTAGTAAAGCTCCGCAGAGTCGAGCTTGCCAACACCGCAGTAGTATATGCCCTTGCTCTGATAGTAGAGCTGACGGCCAGGAACAGTTATCTCGCCATCCTTGAACATACCAGACTTTTGCTCATAGGCGTCCATGTAGCGGCGCGCCTCTGAGTAGCGACCTCGTGAAAGAAGTATGTCGATGAGAGGTGGATAGACACCGTAGGCATCCTCTATGTATCCGTTGTCGCAGTACATCTTGAATAGTTCGTGAGTCATTCGGACGACAGTGGCAGTGTCGTTCATCTGACTGTACGCCATGGTCGATAGGTCAATACCGCGTATGTACTCGTATGTATCACCCAGCTTCTGTGCGCATCGGCTATAGTTGTTCCATGCTGCAAGTTGCTGCTCAGGCAGGTGTTGGTAGTAAAGTACAACGGCAACCTGTCCCCACACGCTCATCAGGGTGAGGTAGTCGCAATTCTCGTCAACTGTGTCAGCCTTGTCTATCGCGTCGTAGTAGCACTGGAGTGCTACTGGAGCCTCCATCAGGTCGCGGTAGATGCAGCCCATGAGATAGTGTGCCTTCATCTGCTCGTTGCTACTGCCATGCTGCTGGTCGTAGTACTCCACAACCTCATGGAAGACACTATCCGAAGGGAGCTGTCCATCGAGCTTGTTCTGCGCATCAGCGTATAGCAAGTAGTAGCGCATCCTAAGCGACTCGGACACATCGCCCAACTGACCGCTACATCGAGAGAGAATAGCATACGCAGAGTCAGCATCACTTTCGATGATGCTGGATGCCTTGTCCAGTTGGTTCTCAAATTCGCTGTTATTAGTACAGGCAAACAAGGTCACGAGTGTTAATATGGCAACTAAGAGCTTTTTCACACTACAAATATAGGTGATTTCGTAGTATATTGCAAGCAAAACATGAAAAAAGTAGTGAATATATCATTGGAAAAATAGGAAAAACATCTACTTTTGCACTATAAAACGAATGACTATGACACAGGACGAGAAATATATGCGCGAGGCAATGCTCGAGGCACGCATAGCACTGGAGCAGGACGAGATTCCCATTGGAGCAGTCGTGGTTGCAGGTGGAGTGATAATAGGCAGGGGACACAACCTTACAGAGACTCTCCACGACGTGACAGCCCATGCCGAAATGCAAGCCATAACCGCTGCTGAGGAGTACCTTGGTGGTAAGTACCTTGACAAGTGCACCCTGTATGTAACTGTCGAGCCGTGTGTGATGTGCGCAGGAGCCATCGGCTGGAGTCAGCTTGGCAAACTGGTGTTCGGTGCATCGGACGATAAGCGTGGCTTTATGAAGCTTGCACCTAACGCCTTGCATCCAAAGACCATCGTAGTTAGCGGAGTGATGGAAGAAGAAGCCTCAACTATGATGAAAGAGTTCTTCAAGGGAAAGAGGAAATGAACTGTCTCCTCGCCTTACTAATAACGACACAGCCATGCTGACGAGTACGTCAGCATGGCTGTATTGTTAACAGGAAGGCCTACGCGAGAAGCGGTAGTAGTACAGCACACCCGCAGTAGTAAGCCCTATCGGGAAGCTCCACCATATTCCTGCCGCCCCCATTCCGAGTGGGAAGGCAAAGACGTAGGCACATGGAATGCTTATCAGTATATAAGAGATGAAGGCACTAACCATCATCGACTTCACATCCTCAATGGCTCGTAGGCAGTTGGCAAATATCGTCTGAGTCAAGTCGCCAAACTGATATGCGGCAAAGGCTGGTAGCATGGACACGAGGATTGCTATTACCTCCTCGTTTGTCGTGAACACCGAGAACAGCAGGCGATGAGTTAGCAACACGCCCACCGTGATAAGGAAACCGATGAATGCCGTCATACCAAGGGCAACGTACGCAGTATCACGAACGCCCTCATTGTCCTTTAGTCCGCGATAGTGCGAGATGCGAACAGCTGCCGCAGCACCAATACCATAGTAAACCATGAAGCACAACGAACCAACGACACACATCACCTGATGAGCCGCCAAGGCATTAGCACCAATCCAACCCATGAACAAGGCGCACACGTTGAAGCTTCCAGCCTCAAGGCACAACTGGATGGATATTGGCAAGCCCTTACGTGCAAGGTACATGATACCCTTGCCGTCGTAGTCACGACCAAAGCCCACCTTAATACACATCCACACCGCCATGAACACACGAGAGCCGAGCGTTGCAATACCTGCACCAAGCAGTCCCAAGTCGCAAACGAAGATAAGGATGTAGTTTCCGACGATGTTCACCACGTTGCTCATCAACATAACCCACATCGGAGAGCGAGTGTCGCCCGTAGCATCGGAGTATTGCTTGAAAGAGTTGAATGCCCCCACGAATGGTATTGACAACGTGAGCGTCACGAAGTACGGACGTATGTAAGGCATCAGTTCCTCTGGCTGTCCGAGTCTGTTGAGATTGAGATAGAGGACAGTTAGCAACAGGAGCGACACCGCACTACCCATAGCACTCACGACAAGGCTATTGTTGAGTGCCTTCCGTGCTTCCTCCTTCCTGCCTTGTCCCCACAGAGAACCCACTACGGGAGTTGTGCTGTAGGACAGTCCGAGGGTGAAAAACAACAGTAGGTTGAACACATTGTTCACGAATCCTGCCGCTGACAGCTCCAGCGTTCCGTACTGACCTATCATTGAGGTGTCAGCAAAAGACTGCGCAATCGTTCCCAACTGCGCAATAACGATAGGCAAGCCAAGATGGCTTAACGCTGCAATATGAACACGGACTTTCACTTAATAATAATGCGGATAGTTATTCAATACGAAACCTAACGGTATCTTAATACGAAACCCGACGGTCTCCTAATACGAAGCCTGGTGGTATCCTAATACGAAACCTGACGGTATCCTAACACTAACGAGGATTGTCTCTTAACAAGAAGCCGTCCGCTCTCTTAACAAGAATGCGGATGGCTTCTTAATACAGACCATGGCGGTCACTATATAATAAGGTGTGGCTACTGTGCCCTGTCATCCAAGTAAGAATCCTTGAATCCGAGGAAGTAGAGAACACCATCAAGACCAATGGTGTTGATACTCTGCTGTGCATTGGCAACAACACGTGGCTTAGCATGGAATGCAATACCAAGTCCAGACTCAGAGAGCATTGGAAGGTCGTTGGCTCCGTCGCCCACTGCAATGGTCTGCTGTAGGTTCACCTTCTCCACCTGTGCTATGAGCTTGAGGAGTTCTGCCTTGCGCTTGCCATCGACAACCTCACCGACGTAGTTACCAGTTAGCTTACCGTTCTCGTCTATTTCCAGTTCATTGGCATATACGTAGTCAATATCGTACTTCTTCTGGATGTACTCACCGAAGAACGTGAATCCACCTGAGAGAATGGCTATCTTGTAACCGTACTTCTTCAACACGTACATTAGGCGGTCAACACCTTCGGTAAACGGAAGGTTCTCAGCAATGTCCTTCATGACACTCACGTCAAGACCTTTGAGCAACTTGCATCGCTTGGTGAAAGACTCCTTGAAGTCAATTTCGCCACGCATCGCACTCTCGGTGATGGCAGCCACCTCATCATATACGCCATGCTTGCGTGCAAGCTCGTCGATTACCTCTGTCTGGATAAGCGTCGAATCCATATCGAAACAGATGAGACGGCGCATACGACGGTACATGTTGTCTATCTGGAAGGAGCAATCCACCTCAAGCTCACTTGACAAGCGAAGGAGTTCGCGGTGCAATCCCTCATGGCTCTTTGGTGTACCACGAACAGAGAACTGAATACATGCGCGGTTATTCTTCTCCGGATGCTCGATGCTCGCACGACCTGAGAGTCGCTTGATTCCATCAATGTTGAGGTCCTGGTCTGCAATAAGCTGGCTGACAGCCTCAATCTGCTTGGCAGACAACTTTCGACCTAACACCGTGAGGATGTATCTGTTCTTTCCCTGACGGTTCACCCAGTCCTCGTACTCTGCCAAGGTAATAGGGATGAAGCGTATGTTCACGTTCAGTTCCGTCGCCTTGAAAAGCAGTTCCTTCATCACGCGTCCAGAGTTTTCCTCCGATACGCGTATTAGGAAGCCGAGCGACAGAGTGGAGTGAATGTCTGCCTGACCAATATCGAGGATATCCACGTCATAGTTGGCAAGCACTCCTGTTATCGTTGCGGTAAGACCTGGACGGTCAACACCTGTGATACGCAAAAGGATGAGTTCTTCCTCTGGGAGAAGAACTTCATCCTTGATATTGTTGTTATTATCCTGCATCATTATTTGGAGTTAGAAGTAAAACGTAAGCCAAGCATGACTCTCATCACACGTTGGCTTTGACTTAAAACGTGAGCCAAGTATGACTCACGTTATGTTCACAAGCTGCGACCGTCTCCCTGACAGTTATCGTTTCCCTTCACGGAAAGCAGGGACGGCGCTGCTCTTTACTTACAGATTACCAAGTTGTACTTCTTCTTACCCTGCTGAACGAGAAGGTACTTGCCATCGAGAAGGTCACTTGTTGTGATAACCTTGTCGAACTGCTCAAGCTTCTCCTTGTTAATGCTAACACCACCGTTCTGGGTAAGCTTACGCATCTCGCCCTTTGATGGGAAGATTGGTGCCTTCTCAACACAGAGGTCAACAGCCTTGATACCAGCCTCGATGTCAGACTTAGCTACCTCGAACTGTGGTACGCCAGCGAAGACATCAAGGAGTGTCTTCTCGTCAAGCTTGAGGAGGCTATCCTTTGTTGACTTACCGAAGAGTATGTTACTTGCCTCGATTGCCATGTCAAGGTCTTCCTTTGAGTGTACCATGATAGTCACCTCTTCAGCAAGACGCTTCTGGAGTACGCGACGACCTGGATCCTCGTCATGCTCCTTGATGATTGCCTCAATCTCCTCTCTGTCGAGGGATGTGAATATCTTTATGTACTTCTTGGCGTCCTCGTCTGGCACGTTGAGCCAGAACTGATAGAACTGGTATGGTGAAGTACGCTCACGGTCGAGCCATACGTTACCGCTCTCTGTCTTACCGAACTTACGACCGTCGCTCTTTGTTACGAGTGGGCAAGTAAGCGCAAAACACTCACCACCGTTAGTACGACGTATAAGCTCAGAACCTGTAGTAATGTTACCCCACTGGTCTGCACCACCAAGCTGAAGGCGACATCCCTTGTGCTCATAGAGGTAGAGGAAGTCGTAGCCCTGAAGGAGCTGGTATGTGAACTCCGTGAACGAAAGACCATCGCGAGCCTCACCGTTGAGTCGCTTCTGCACTGACTCCTTAGCCATCATGTAGTTCACTGTGATGTGCTTACCAACCTCACGAGCAAAGTCGAGGAATGAGAAGTCCTTCATCCAGTCGTAGTTGTTGACAAGTTCAGCGTGGTTAGGCGCGTCACTGTCGAAGTCGAGGAAGCGAGAGAGCTGTTCCTTGATGCAAGCAACGTTGTGCTTGAGTGTTTCCTCGTCGAGGAGGTTACGCTCCTGGCTCTTACCTGATGGGTCGCCAATCATACCTGTTGCACCACCAACGAGAGCCAATGGCTTGTGGCCGCAACGCTGAAAGTGACGGAGCATCATTACACCACAGAGGTGACCAATATGTAGTGAGTCAGCAGTTGGGTCAATACCCAAGTAAGCTGTTGTCTGTTCCTTCTTGAGGAGTTCGTCAGTACCTGGCATCATGGTATGAATCATACCGCGCCAAGTAAGTTCTTCTATAAAATCTTTCATTATGATGTATTATTTTTTGTTCTGAATAAAACAGTTATGACACTTGATAGCATATACAAAGTAAAAGCATGCATCAGCCTAAGGTATCCTTTCAACCTTACAGCGACCGCCTTCAACTTTCCATTTTAGAACTCTCATAGTGTATATTTTTTGCCAAACATGAATTTTAGGTGCAAAGTTAGCACTTTTTATTCAATTTTAAAGTTTTTAAGTTTGTGAGTTTTTAAGTTTTTAAGTTTTTGGGGTAACGAGTTCGCAAGTTTTCCCGAACAACTATTACTAATTACTCATTACTAATTCCTCATTTCCCCCAGCATCCTCTCAATGTGCGCCCTAATCAACTTATACAAATCAGCTGACTTGAACAACGTGTTGCGGCGTATCATCTGAGTGGTTGAGCACTGTGAATGCTGATAGCAGGCAAGCTCATTGTCCATCTGCTGCTGGTGACCGCCTGCAAGAATCTTTATCTCCTTCTCACGTTCGCGGCGAAGGACGGTGCAAACAGGTTCGACTGCCGAGCCTACAACGTTGTCCATGAGATGATGTCCCTGAATAAACAAGTAAGTGTTGTCAGGTCGCAAGCCAAGTTCACGCAGTTCCTCCTTCAGAGGCTTCAGCTTGCCGCGTGCCTCGGGATAGTGCTTCTGCATCCAAGCCATCTTGCGGTTGACAGACTTGCGAAGCCTCTCCAGCGAGTCGGATGGGTTATGGATGTTGAGATGCTCGATGGTTATGAAGTTGTTGAGAGTGTTAAGCGGGAACTCGCTAAAGCGCAACTCTCTGTACAACCATATTGCCCACACGAACAGCTCGTACACAATTTCGGAATAAGCCTTGAGGTAAGCCTCGAAGTCAAACACGTCGCGGTCGTTGAGCGTAGCCATGACGCACACGTCGTGAAGGCTCGGAGCGTAGCACTGAAGGTTCTCGATGGAATAGGCATAGGTGTGAACCACGTACGGATTCTGCAACATCAACCGTGAATTGTTCGTTGCCCCCTGCATAAGGTAATCGACATCGGCATCCACACACGCTATCATGCACACGCCGAGGTTCTCGCCAAGGCGGTTCATCATGGCAGTCTTCTTGCCGCGCGACAAGTCGATGCGCGAAGGAAGCATCACCTCGAAGCAACGCTCCTCATTCTCGTAGTCGGACAGCACGCTTCGCCAGAAGAAGATGTCGTCATAGCTCTCCACGTATGCTATTATCTTCTTCCTCTTCTTTTTCTGAAGCACATTAGCCGCCTCGAAGTATCTGGACGTAAGATTAGATGTTAGTGATTTCATTCACCTCGGTAACATTGCCCATCCAGCCATCCATGATAAGAGCAGGAGAATGGGTGGATAGAATTATCTGAGCATTAGGATTAAGTTCTCTGATAAGCCCGATGAGCTTCTGCTGCCAGTCGATGTGCAGCGAAATCTCAGGCTCGTCCATTATCAGCGCATAGTGCTCGTTGTTCTCCACAAGCACGGTGAGCAGGATGACGAGCAATTGTTTCTCGCCCGAAGACAACTGATAAGGAGTGAGCGTCTCGCCGTTCTGCGTAAACTGAATCTCGTTGCTCCTGCGGTCTATCAGCTTGTGAGTGTCGGCAAAGAGCATGTCCATCATGTCCTGGAAACGCTTCTTTGGAGCAGACGTGCGCGAAGCCTCAAGCGCATCTTCAGGCGCGCCACTCGTGAGCAACTCGATGATGCGGTTGCCCATGTTGACCTGATAGTCAAGGTAACGCTTCTGCAGACGGTAAATCTGCCAGTCAAGCTCAGTCTTCACCCTTGAGTCGGCAAGCTTCTCCAACAAGTCGCTATGGATGAGCGGACGGTCGAAACTGCGAATGACGTCAAACTTGATGGTCCTCGCCTCCTCCGGAAAGAGCTTAACCTTGACAAGGCCACTCATGTCGTCCACACGCAACTCGCCCTGCTCAAGCATGGACAAGAACTTGACGGAGTGGTTGATAATAGTGCTCTTGCCCACTCCGTTAATGCCACTAAGGATATTGACATCAGGGCGAAGCGTCCACGAAATGTGTCTGCCCCCCTTCCACAGTGCCTTAATCTCGATACTCTGAATGTAATCTGCTGTTTTTCCCATACTTGTTTTTATGGTTTTTACGGTTTTGAGGTCGCTTAGCTTTTAGGTTTTACGGCATGACGTTGCGAGGTGACAAACCGTACAACCTCATAACCGCAAGACCGAACAACCGTCATTTTGCCCACAAATATACGAATAGATTTCCACACACGCTTCACAATGCCCTCATTTTTACGCCAGTTCACGATAAAGTTTTGTTTTTATCCCCCCACGGCAGCAAAGAGAACGACCACTGTTCGCAAACAACACCAAATCGTTAGCAAAACAATTCAAAAACGTTAACTAACAATCGCTAAATGTTAGCTAACATTTCAAATTCGTTAACCATCCCCACCCCAGCATCGTCCACAAACAAACATTCCATTCACCATATTCGGTCAACAAATTGAGCAAGCTCGTTTCACAAATGAGCCGGCTCGATTTTAAATTGAGCAAGCTCGTTTTTAAATCGAGCTAGAACTTTTTCGCCATCCACCAAGCTCGTTGACGTGTACTAAATAAGTTGACACTTTAGGACTACAAAAAGTGTCAACTTATTTAGTACACGTGAGAATTCAAAATCCACCGTGGTGAACAGAAACACCCATCACGGCATCTGAAGGCACAAAAAGCCTTGAACTCCCAATCGGAGTTCAAGGCTTTCAATATGTTTAACCTTATCATTTAATTATTTCAATCGAAGTGTTGTTGACAAACCATCAACTGAAACTCTCTGTCCCTCCTTTGCTCCGCGGAAGAAGGCCTCTGAACGTGGATAGTAGTTACGAGCGTAATTTGCAATCTTAGTCTGCGCTTTATTTTTACATCCTGGATCCATACGCATTGCCTGCAGAGCCTTGTCAGTTGCAGCACAACAATATATTCCAAGGTTCCAATAAAGTTGGTCACGTGTAACACCTTTACCACCCGTTGGAGCAGACCTACGGATTATATCAGCAAGCAACAAGTATGGGTCACCATAATTCTTGTTGAAAGAAATTGACTTGTTAGCATACTCACGGGCATCCGCGATTCGTCCCTTTGAGAAAGCAACCAAACCTGCTTGATAGAGATACTTTGCTTTCTGAGCGTTATCAGAACAAGCATCAACACACTGTTGCATCAATTCCTTAGCCGTGAAGAAGTCCATTTCCTTCATGTTCTTGACCGCCTGCGAGAAGAATATCTTATCCTGTGAGTAGCTTCCTCCTCCACCTCCTCCTGCAGGTCGTGCCGCAGATAGATAGTCGGCTGCTTTATCGTAAACATCAATTTCAGTCTGACCAATACTTTCGAGAGTCTTGAGAACCCAAGCAAGATAACCAGGATTATTCTTTTCCTCTTCAATCTTCTTCATGAAGAACTGATTCAAGAACTCTGGACTTGCAGCCTCTGGATTCATCTGGAAATAATAGTCTGCATACCACTGTGGATAAGTATATTCATCTACGATGCTCTGCTGAATTCTAAGCTCATTCTGATAACGGATACTATCCTCTGCTGTGAGTTCCTGGTCTGAAGGAACATACTGCTTAGCAGAATCAAGGAAGAAATCGCAAAGGTCCTTTGCAAGCACATAGTCGTTTACAAAGTCTGTAGCGTAAGTTGAATCTGCCTTGTTAGCCTTGTAGCGATAGTAGTATGTCTTGACGAAGTAAGCAAGCGTATAACCTCTTGTTGAACGACCAAGGTCGCCAATGGCTGTCTTATACATCTGATAGAGGTTTTCCATCTCCTTTGTCCAAGGAATGTTGTAGTCTGCCTGATAGTTGTTATCCTGATAAGCACCCCAAGCCATCTGAACGATAGAATCAGGGTTGTACTGAAGGAAGTTCTGTGCCTTCTCACAAATGACATCACCTCGTGTTGTCACGAAACGTGAATTAGAACCTTCCTCATCGTAGAGTGAGTTGATGGCATCGAGGTTCTCGATACGCTTGTCATAAGTATCCATCAACTGCTTGAAGTAGAAATTACGTACCTTAGGAGTCTTACCCTCAACTGCGAGAGTGTGCCACATCCAAAGACCGTGCTTGTAAAGTGTGGCATTGACGTAAGGTGCTCTCTTGAATACATACATCCAAGGCTCGTAAGCATAAAGGAAAGCAGAGTCAGCTGGCATTTCCTCGTTTACGCCCTTAGCGTAGTAGCTTTCAAATGTCTCGTAAGCACGACGAATAAGAATACTATCCATTCCATGACCAATGCGCTGCTCCATTGTAGTACCTTTCAAGCTTGGAACTTCAACCTCCACAAGCTCTTCCTCCACTACCTCAGGAACAATCATCTTAGACTTAGACTTTGAAGCCTTCTGCTTAGGAGCTTTTGGTGCCTTCTGCTTTTTCTGCTTCTTCTGGGCAACCTCCTTCTGTGCAGGCTCTTCTGCCTTCTGCTCGTCCTGCTCCTGAACAGTTGCAGTTTCGTCAGAAACGGCTGCATCATCAGACTCAGCATCATCGTCAGACACTGCTCCCTGCTCTGCAACTTCTGCATCATCGGACGCAGCATCCTGCATAGCACTTACGGTAGTGTCGGACACAAGTGCCTGCTGAGCAGCAGCGATGCTGTCAGACACATTTTCCTTCTCTATATCTTGTGCATGGATTCCAATAGAAAAAAGTAGCAATGAAAAAAATACCGATATCTTACTCATCATGTGCATTTGTTATATGTGTAAATTATTATTACAATTCTCTTCTATATTCTTTTACGGTAGCAAAATTAGTCAATTCGGACGAACTGACAAAAGTTTTTATGGTATTTTGACAAGAAAGCGACAAACATTTCTTGTTTGTCGCCTTTATCTACATATTTTTAACACATTACGTGTCAATCAAATTTACCAAGCCACCGAAAAACTTATAGAAGCACAGAAGGAGAAAAAGAGTGAATAGGACGATAAGCCTTCAGGCTCAAACTACTCCACAATCATCAAAAAAGATGTGACTTCACTATATTTTTCTGTCCTATATATTCATTCCCAACTTCCCACTCAATCAATACTCCTCCTCATCCCAAAGGAAATCCTCCTTTGAAGGGTAATCAGGCCATATCTCCTCGATAGATTCGTAGATGTCACCTTCATCCTCTATCTCCTCAAGGTTCTCAATAACCTCCAATGGAGCACCCGAACGAGTAGCATAATCAATAAGCTCTTCTTTGGTTGCTGGCCAAGGTGCGTCTTCCAACTTTGACGCAAGTTCCAAAGTCCAATACATAGTTATAAGATTTGTTTAGTTAGTTTTACGTTTACGGTCGGCAAAAATACTATTAGTTTCTGAAAAAGCCAAATTTATAATAAATTATTTTCTTCTCTCCCAGATAATTTCTTCATGTTCTGCCTCAACATTCAGTTTCCTTGCCAAAATAAAGAAGAAATCTGACAAACGATTGACATACGCAACAACGTGAGAGTCAACGTCAACACCACATTCGGCCAAGGCAAGTATTCGCCTTTCTGCTCGACGGCAAACAGTCCTGCAAACATGGCACACGGATGCTCCTCGACAACCACCAGGAAGAACAAACAACTTGATTGGAGGCAACTTAGCATTTATTGCATCAATCTCCTTTTCCACGTTCGCAATCATCGCATCAGTCACCACGCTAGTAGCACGCAACTCTGTCTGCGAAGTGTCCGTAGCCAAGTAAGAGCCTACTACAAACAAGTTTCGCTGAACCTCAGTCAGGAAACCAACATCATGCTCATTTGTACAATAAGTAATAAGCAACCCAACGTAAGAGTTAAGCTCATCTACCGTGCCGTAAGACTCCAAACGCTCACAGCACTTTGAGACCCTGACACCACCAACAAGGCTCGTCTGTCCCTTGTCACCTGTCTTGGTATAGATTTTCATAGGTTTATAAGGTATTATTAAGTCCTTACGCTCAACAAGACTGCAAGCTTTCAGAACTTGGATTAGTATTTGGTTTTTATTCGATTGTCATGTTTTTAACTATCAAACTTTCAACTATCATGTTTTTTGACTATCATGATTTTTGACATTTTTCTCATCCAGCATCCATTCACCATTAATGTTTCATAACTCTGAATAGAAGTCCCTTTCAGGGGAATAGGAGTCTAAAGCAAGTAATTCTGCTTTATCCTCTTCTTGTCAAACAAAACAAGTCCACGATTACCCATGTCAAAAGTAACTCTTGCACGGCTATCAACAAGTATCTTCTTCCACAAAGAATAGTTTACTCCAGACAAACTATCTATGACCAACACCTTTGTGTCATCTGATGAAGAAGCCAACTGTTCATACACACCGTCAGCATCACGTTCTGCACATACGAGATTATCGCCAAATCTAAGCTTAAGCCTATACATCTGCCTATCCTGGCTCTCCGACAAGGATTGCTCTTCATACGCATAATAAGCCAACTTTTCAAAAAGCACATCCCTTACAAGTTCATAGTCATGTGGAGAATGTACTCCAAAGCCATGGCGATGCCATACACGTGGTATAAATGTCAATAATCTCTGTATATATCTTAGCAAATACATTATCTTTAATTTCCTTAATCGGCCACGAAGATAGCAATTATTATTAGAATAAAAAAGGATGACACCAAAAAGATGTCATCCTCTTATATCTGATATGCAACTTTACGCCTTAGAACGTATAAGTAGCACCAATATTACCAGTCATAATCACACGGTTCTTGTGGGCAAACTCATCAGAAGTGAACTTAAAGTCATTTCCGAAGATGTAGAACATTGGAGATGCAAACATACCCCACTTGTCAAAGAGCTTAACTGTAAGGTTAAGACCGATATGACCACCAAAACCAAAGCGTGCAAACTTAGACTTCACACTACTGTCAAGAGTTGGATACATCACATAGTTGAGCAAATCCTTTGGAGGTGATGGCAAATTATCGCTCTTGTATGTCATACCATATACGTAAGGCTCCAAGAGACCATAGAACATGTGCTGCTCACCAACGAGGAATCCCATTGAAGGACCGAGAACAAGATCCAAGTTTGTCTTTCTGTTTGGCTTGTAACCGCTATAGAGGTTCAAGAGGTTAAGCGTATAAGAAAGTGATGGCATAACTACGAAGTAGTCACGTGTCCACTGCTCGTATGTATCCTGACGATACATATTCATGTTGCTATACTTAACACCTGCTGGAGTAAGAACAGCATTCTCATCGAACAAAGGCTCACTTACAATACGGCTTGAGAGGTTCCAGATATTTGAAAGCTCGATAGAGTTCTGAGTGATTGAAGCCATCTCTACAGAGAAACGCAAACCGTGGTACTTGTTAAAGCGATAACCAACGAAAGCAAGTCCGTTGAAGTTATACATATTACCACGCCACTCGTAGTCACCTCTAGTATATTCAAAATTCAAACCACCACCAAGACCAACATACAACTTCTTGTCGTACTCAAACTGGTAATCATAATATTCACGATGCTTAGCACCACGCATATTCATTGTAAGACCAAGCTGAAGACTCACATCCTGATCTTTCATCATATCAATATCAGAACCGAGCTTCTTGTACATATAGTATGTCCAACGTGGCTCAACATAGAGTTGAAGGTCTTGTGAAAGCTTTGCCCAAAGGTGGAAAGCTGCAGTATAATGAGTAGCACTTAAAGTACTCTTTTGAATATCAATCTTTGTATCAAACCTGTAACGTTCAATACCACTTGCATTGATATCGTTAGTTGGAGTCTGAGTTATTGAGTTTTCATCACAATAATAATTTGTCATTGTTCCCGCACCAGCACCGAACATAACTGTCGCACCAAATGGAGAATCCCAATTATAGTTAGCGGTGAAACCACCAATATTGACCAGTGTCTCGAAAGTGAATCCTTGATAAATAGAGTGATTATCTCTTACATAAGGACTTTCCCAAGAGAAACCTCCATAGAATGACTCGTGGTTAAGCGTAAAGATGTGACGCTGGCTTGTTGTCTGTTTTGTGAAGAATGAACCACGAAGACCGAAACGTGAAGAAATCCACTTACCAAAAGCAAATGTCTGTGAATGTCCAACAGTTCTAAGGAACTTAACGTTTTCGTTGTTTAATGTACCGATAGCACCTGCACCCATGTCAATAAACCAAGGTGTGCGCTGACGCATATTCTTCAACTCCTCAAACTTGATAGAATCCTCATGTGTAAACTCTGCAAAAGTCTTGTGGAGGTGGTACAATGCCAACTCGTTTGGAGTCAAGTTGTTTCCGAGGAAGTAGATGAAACTGAAGTTCAATCCATAGAACAAATCATAGTTTCTCCAATATCCTGTACCAGAAAGGTCCATATTCTTGTCACCAACACCAACGTATGGTTCGAGAGCCATGTAACCCTGAGGACCTGCGAAGAACTTAAACTGAAGACCTAAGTGTCCTTCGAAAGTAGAACTTTCCTTAAACTGCAAACCACCATTATACTTGTTAAAGTGATAGCCAACACCAACTATAGAAGACAAGTCGAGTGTTCTTGTAGGCTTATAACCATACACATAGTTTGAGAAGCTAAACAAATAGTCCAAACGACCACCCAAACGAGAATACAGTTCATTAGAGTTATTGAAGTATCCAACACCTCCATCAAAAGAGAGACGGAGAGAGTTGTATCCATTTAACAACTTACCAATTCCCACATGAGCACCAGTAAGAAGGTTCATGGAATAATCATCCGAAACAGGTGGAATCTTTGATGCTCCTACTCCAAGCTGGAGATACCATAGTTTCCTGAAGTTCACTCCAACAGTATCACCATAGTCACGAACACGCTTTTCGAGAATATAGTTGCTCGCATTAAACTCACTTGTAGCAAGATTCTTTCCTTTCCTTACCTTATCCTTTTCAAGGAAGTAGAGACTATCGTATTGGTCATAGACGACATCACTGTCGGCTGCAACCGAATATACATCAAGCACCTCCTTATAATCCCTGCTTATTGAGTTGCTGTTTCCTGGAGTGACGGCAAAGGCAGTCGTGATATCCAACGATATCGCAACTAAACTTGCCATTACTATTTTATAACTTAACTTCATTACCGCAATAATATGATTATTTCGAGACAATTCTTATATTATTCTGTCTTATTATCCTCGCTTGTTGCATTTTGTTCCGCAGTTGCAGGAGCAGCCTCACCATCTGTTGGAGCAGCAGCTTCTTCTGCCTTCTTCTTTTCCTCAGCAGCCTTAGCAGCCTTCTTGGCATCTCTTACAGCTAAGAGGTAACGGAACTTATCCCTATATTTTGGAGCGTCCTTTGGAATATAAGGGAAGTTCTTGAATGTCTTAGTTTCAATATTTCCTTCAAACGCAAAGAAACGCTTGTATGCTGGCTTAATATCAAATGAAGCTTGGAAGTAAGCAAGGAAACGAGCAACACCATTGTCAGCCAAAGTCTTTGAATTTGTATTTTCTCCTGCTGCTGCTTTCTCAGCCTTTATCTTTTCATAAGCCTCACGCTTAATATTCCACTCCTTCCACTCATTCTGACTTCTTGCCATGAGGGCATCCTCCTCTTCTTCAGACATTGGCACATAACCAGTACCATAGTCCTCGAAGGCTGCACCACCATTGCTTGGCATTGCCTCTTTATCAGCCTGTGTACCTGCACCTGCGGCAACAAGTTCTCCCATAAGATACCATTTTCTTGCATCGTCATCTGGAAGAGCCTCGATAGCTGGAAGAACATCTTCATCCTTGTAATCCAACTCTGCCTTCAACTCTGTC